>JADGQE010000043.1 GCA_017882055.1 Thermoflexales bacterium | reverse complement strand
CACCCGGCATCGGAAGAAGAAGGTGAAGGGCAGGATACACATCCTTCGAGCCCCGCTTCTTCTGAAGATGCCTACGATGGTGACCTGGCTGCGATCTTCACATTGCAATCGAGCGCCAGTCAGCCGCCGACCAGCCCCAACGCCATGACACCGCCGCTTGTCATGGATCAGGCCGCAATCGCGGCGGCTTTGTCGCAAGGCAGCGATTTTCGCACGGTGCAGATCGGCGACGGAACGCGCGTGCGGCTGCTGACGTATCGTGTGCAAGGCGGCAATGGGCCTGCGACCTTGCAGTTGGGGCGCACCCTGTCCGATCAAGATCGTGTATTGAATCAATTGCTCATTGGCCTATTGGTATTGGGCGGCATGAGCGCCGTGCTGCTGGGCGCGGGCAGTTGGTGGCTGGCGGGTCGATCGCTGGTGCCGGCGCAGCAAGCCTGGGAGCGGCAGCAGGCCTTCGTTGCCAATGCCAGCCATGAGCTGCGCACACCGCTGACACTCATGCGTGCCAGCGCGGAATTTGCGCAGCGCGGTCTACCCGTTGATGATATGGAGCGGCGCGAATTGCTCGGCGATGTGCTGCACGAATGCGATCATATGAGCCGCCTGGTCGAAGATTTGCTGCTGCTGTCTCGATTGGACGGCGGGCGATTGAAGTTGGAGCATCGATCGATCTCGCTGCCGGACTTGCTGGCCGATGTTCAACGTCAAGTCGGTCGCCTGGCCGATGAGCGCGGCGTGCGATTGACAGCCGAATCCATGGGCGGATCAGTCATTGGCGATCCAACCCGCTTGCGGCAAGTGTTGATCATTTTGCTCGACAATGCACTGCGTCACACGCCGCGCGGCGGATCTATCGAACTGCAAACTCGCGCGCAGGGCAGGCAAATTCAGATCAGCGTGGCTGATACCGGCAGTGGCATCGCGCCGGAGCATCTGCCGCACGTCTTCGAACGGTTCTATCGCGCGGACAACACGCCCGGCAATGACCCGACGGGCAGCGGGCTTGGATTGGCGATTGCTAAGGGCTTGATCGAAGCGCAGCAGGGATCGATTTCGATTGAAAGCCAAGTCGGTCGGGGCACGCAGGTGACGCTGTCTTTGCTGTCTGCTTCCTGAAACGAGGCAAGCCGCTTAATTCTCATTGGCCGGGTATGCTATAATCTGCAGACTCAGTTCATTCAACCACTCAGGATTTGGCCTAAAATAACTTTTCCGTTTCGCTTGATCAAGAAGGATGAAAGCATTCTGAGCGAAAGCCCGCGCTGTTTCGGGCTGTAGTCGAAGAACGCGGATTACACGAGAAATCAAGGTGTTTCACTGCACCGCGTCCTTCGACTCCGTTCCGCAAGAGGCGGGCGGAACTCCGCTCAGGATGCTTCAATTCGATCAAATGGAAAACTAATTTCTGGACGAAGCCTAAGGGAGGAAACGGAAAATCTTAACACGGGAGTGTAAGATGGATTTTCAAGAAGCCGAAACCCGTTTCCAGCAAATTGAGCATCGACATGCCGCCGGTCAGCTCAGCGAGCCCAACTATCGCGCTGCTTTAGGTGAGTTGCGCGTGACCGATGAATGGGGCCGGCTCTGGATGCTGCAAGAGCAGACCGGCCAATGGCACATCTATTATCAAGAGCAGTGGGTGCCTTCGACGCCCCCTCGTCCCGCCGCGACCCAACCTCCACCATCGCCATCGGTTGCTCAACTGCCTCGCCGCGAACGATCGACCGGCGGCAAGGTGCTGCTCTATTTCATCATCTGGGCTGTGTGCTGGATCGTTATTGGTGGGGCGGTGTTGGCGTTCGGCGGAACGGATGGGCCAAAAATTCTGGCCGGCGTTGGGGTCGCTGCGCTGCTCAGCCTGGTACTGATGCTAGGCTCATTGGCCAGCAGTTGGTCCGGGCAGGTCGTCGACATCCGCACTGAGCGGGTGAGAGTCAACGATGATGACGGCCCTGGCTACTGGGAGAATCGAACGGTGGCTTACATTCGTCAGCCCAACGGTCGAACGCGCAAAATGGCGGCGATGGGTGATTGGCAAGTCGGTGATCGATTGGAGAAGCGCCGCGGCGAGGCGTACATTCGTAAACTTTAGATGATCATCACGCGTCTCTTAGAGCCATTGTTGCCAGAATCGCGCGCACTTTCTGCGCCGCATGTGCCCGATGGCTGATCGTGTTTTTGAAGTCTTCCGAAAGTTCAGCCATCGTCGCCGAATGTTCCGGCATGTCGTCTGGCGTGCCGCCGACTTTCTGGTAGAGAGCCGGATACGGCAAGAAAACTGGATCGAAGCCAAAGCCATTTGTCCCGCGCGGCTCACGCGCAATCAAACCTTCGCACGTTCCCAGCACCGCTTGTGTTCGACCATCGGGCCACGCCAGCACGATCGCGCATTGAAATCGCGCTGTGCGTTGATCGTCAGGCACGTTCGACATTTCGGCCAGCATCTTTTGAATCCGTGCCGCGCTGTCGGGCGCGTAACGGGCTGAATGAATGCCCGGCCGACCGTTCAACGCATCGACTTCAAGACCTGAGTCATCTGCCAACGTCAACAATCCACTCAGAGCGGCATAAGTTCGCGCCTTCAACTCTGCGTTTTCAATGTAGGTCGATCCGTTCTCTTCTACTTCGATGTTGATCCCAATATCTTTCAAACCCACCAGATCAAGATCTAAACCGGCCAACAGCGATTTGTACTCGCGGACTTTGCCGGGGTTGGTGGTTGCGATCAAAAGACGCATGGCTCACTCCTCGATTGGCTTTTCCCTTCCAACTATAGCGCCTGCCGTTTGATTTTGCAAGCAAAGTATGTCTTATGTATTATTTTCTGTGCTTATGTTGCCAGTTTATCCGAAAACGTGTGAAATGCTTGACGTAGGATTATCAGTATGTTAAAATATTGCCATATTTATTGCCAAAGGGTGATTAATTATCCCTGATAAAACCTGCTGGTGTCTTCGACAGCAGGAAGGCATGAAGGCCCCTCGGCCAAAACGGCAATTGCTTTCACTACCGTGCTAAATTATAACGTCGCCCCGCTATTACGACCTGAAGTCGGGGCCACCATGAGTCTGACAGTCGATGAGACTGATCAAATTCTGGGCGACCTCAAGGTCGAGTCTGTTCGCGGGAACCTGAACCTCACCCGCACCAACCGCCGGATTCTGGTTAAAGGCAATATCCAGACCACGGTGGAAGCAGAGTGTGTCCGCTGCCTGACGCCGTTCCAGCTCATGTTGAACATTCCGCTGGAAGAGATGTTTGCTTTTTCTGCTTCAGTTGACCCTATCTATTTTGTAAATGACGATGGCTGGTTGAACCTTAAAGGACCATTGCGCGAACAGATTGTATTGGCGATGCCGCTGCAGGTATTATGCCGGCCCGATTGCAAGGGTTTGTGTATCCAATGCGGCCAAAACCTCAATGCGGGGCTGTGCGGCTGTGCCAACACTGAAGTTGATCCACGCCTGGCAACACTGAAAACTCTACTTCAATAGCGGAGGCAAGGGTGATGGCCAATCTGGTGGACAAAAAGGTCGATCTGCTTCTCAACGAGTTGATGGAGAAGGCCGAGGTTCAAGGTTATCTGATCACGGATGACATCCTGGAGACCTTGCCTGAGAACGAAGATTTTCAGCGCGAGCATCTTGAGGAAATCCTGCTGCATTTGCGCGAATCCGGCATCGACATTTACGATGCCAAATCCGACCTCGATGATCCGGTCATGCTGCTGGCGGATATCGATGATGAAATCGAAGATGAAGAAGATCTGGCGGATGAGGCCGACGAGGACGGCGGCGAGATCACGTTGACCACGGTCGGCAGTGATGACACCGTTAGTCTATATCTGAAAGAGATGACGCGTGTGCCGCTGTTGACCTGCGAAGAAGAACTCCACATCGCGCGGCAGATTGTGAGGGGCCGCGCCGCGTCGAAGCAGCTGTGTCAAAGTACTCGGCGCAGCCGCACGCGCCTTACCCAGCTTCGGGATGATATCGATCAAGGCCGGCAGGCGCGCGAGCATTTGATCAAAGCGAACACCCGCCTGGTCGTCAGCATCGCCAAGCGCTATATGGGTCAGGGCGTGCCCTTCCTTGATCTGATTCAGGAAGGCAACCTGGGCCTGATGAAGGCTGTCGAGAAATACGATTACAAGCGCGGTTTCCGTTTCAGCACGTATGCCACGTGGTGGATTCGCCAAACCGTTACTCGCGCGATCGCCGATCAGGCCCGTACGATCCGTCTGCCAGTCTACATGAGCGATCGGTTGCGGCAGATATATCAAGTAGCCCGCAGTCTCGAGCAGACAAACGGCCACCAGGCCACGGCCGAAGAGATTGCGGACGAGCTCAACCTCGAGCCGCGTAAAGTGCAATGGATGTTGAAGGCTTCGTGGCAGCCGTTGTCGCTGGAGCAACCCGTCGGCGAGGATGAAGACAACGAGCTCGCGTCGTTTGTCGAAGACGAGACGACGCCCTCGCCGGTGCAGAGCGCGTATCAAAACATGCTGCGCGACAAAGTGGAAGAAGTCCTCACCACTCTCAGTCCGCGCGAAGCGAATATTCTGCGGCTGCGTTTTGGCCTGGTCAATGGCCGGGCTTATACGTTGAAAGAAGTCGGCCTGAAATTTGGGTTGACGCGTGAGCGCATTCGCCAGATCGAAAGCCAGGCGCTGCGCCGCTTGCGCCACCCGTGCCGCAGCCGCCAACTGCGTGATTACGCGAGTTAGCACCATGACGATGCTATTACCAACATCGATGTCCATGCGCAGCCGTTGCTCATTATCGAGAGGCGAGGCTTCTCGATAGGCGTTACTGCCCGCTTCGTGCGTGTAACGAATGACCGCCAGCCTCGTGCTGGCGGTTTTGTTTTGCTATGGTACAATCGCGGCACTTGTGCAGGAGTGAATCATGTCTGATAAAATTCTCGTCTCGGTAGCCTGGCCTTACGCCAACGCAGATATTCACGTCGGCAACATCGTTGGCTCGCATTTGCCCGCCGATATTTTTGCGCGCTATCATCGCCTGCGCGGCGACGAAGTGCTGATGGTGTCCGGCACTGATTCGCACGGCACGCCCGTCACCGTCCGCGCCGATGCCGAAGGAACGACGCCGCTGCTCGTGTACGAGCGCTTTCATAAACGCTTTCTCGAGGTATTTGTGAAGCTGGGCATCACTTACGATCTGTTTACGACCACCCACACGGAAAATCATTTCAAAGTATCGCAGGACATGTTCCTGGCGCTGCTCAAGAACGGTTATCTCTATCAAGAGAAGCGGCAGTTGATGTATTCTGAATCTGAAAAGCGTTTCTTGCCCGATCGATACGTGGAAGGCGAGTGCTACATTTGCCACTTTCCAGATGCACGCGGCGATCAATGCGACAACTGCGGCAACCTGCTCGAAGCCGAGCTGCTGATCAATCCACGCTCAAAGATCGATGGCACGCGGCCGGTCCTGCGCGAAACCGAGCATTATTTCCTCGATCTCGGCAAATTCGCGCCGGCGATCGAAGAATACTTGAGCCATGGCAAAGAGTTTTGGCGGCCCAACGTATTAGCCTTTACGCGCAATATCGTCGCTGAGCTGCATGGCCGCCCGATTACGCGCGATTTAGACTGGGGCATTCCGGTGCCGATCGAAGGCACCGAAGGCAAATGCTTGTACGTCTGGTTCGAGGCGGTGATCGGTTACCTGTCGGCTTCGATCGAATGGGCCAGAAATGCGGGCACGCCCGAAGCGTGGAAGAAATGGTGGTATGACCCGGCGGCGCGAACTTACTATTTTATCGGCAAAGACAACATTCCATTTCACACGGTCATCTGGCCGGCGCAGCTGCTCGGTGCGGGTAAGCTGTATGGCGGGCCAAATGATGAAGCGTTGAACTTGCCGTACGACGTGCCCGCCAATGAATTCATGAACATGGAAGGCCGCAGGATTTCCGGCTCGCGCAACTGGGGCGTATGGGGCTTGAAATACCTGGAGACCTACGATCCTGATCCGCTGCGCTACTACTTGACAGCCCAGATGCCGGAAACGCGCGATTCCGATTGGAACTGGAATGACTATCTGCGCCGCAACAATGACGAACTCGTCGCGACATGGGGCAACCTGGTCAATCGCATTTTATCGTTCACGGCCAAGAATTATGACAGTGTGGTGCCGCAGCCCGGTTTGATGGATGAGGCCGATACGCTGCTGCTGGCGCAGATCGATCGGGCGTTTGAGCCGATCGGCACTCAGATCGGCGCGTGCAAATTCAAAGCGGCGCTGAGCGATGTCATGGCCCTGGCGCGTGAAGTCAATAAATACGTCGACGACAAGGCGCCGTGGTTCTCGATCAAGACGGATCGGGCGCGGACGGCCACGACGTTGTATGTGGCCTTGCGCGCGATCGATTCACTCAAAGTGCTCTTTGCGCCGTTCCTGCCATTCACCGGTCAGCGCTTGCATGAGATGCTGGGTTACTCCGGCGACTTATTCGGCCAGCAAATCATCAACGAATACCAGGAAGCGACGCGTTCGCATTTGGGCTTGACCTACGATAGCTCGACCATCACCGTCAAGTGGCAGCCCAGCCAGCTGCCCAGCGGCCAGCAATTCAGATCGGTGGCACCATTGTTCAAAAAACTGGACGACAAGATCGTCGAGCAGGAACGGGCCAAACTCGGCAGCTGATATTTGCCAACCGCGCATGATCTGTTGTAAACTAAGCGGGTGGTCGCGTGATGGATCGCCCGCTTTTGTTTTCGGCGTAGCCGTTTGCCTGAAGGAGTGTGCGTGATGACTCGTCTCCAAATCTCGCGGGGTGTGTTCCTGACTATCGTCGGCGCCATCGTTTTGTTTATCATCTATTCTATCCTCAAACGTCCCGAAGCATCGATCCCCGTTCTGACGACTACGCCGCGACCGTTGCCTACCATGTTGCCCGCTACGCCATCCCCGTCGATGCTCAGCGTTTACGTGATCGGCGCGGTTAATCGGCCGGACGTCTATGACTTGCCGCTCGGTTCAAATGTCAAAGACGCGATCGCTGCTGCGGGCGGCGCAACAGCAGATGCCGATCTTGATCGAATCAACCTCGCTTTGCGGCTGACCGATCAAATGCAAGTTCGCGTGCCGCGCAAGGGCGAGGTTGTGCCACCCCCCTCGGGCGGCGACTCGACGCCCGGATCGAATGGCACGTTGATCAACATCAATACTGCGACGCTGGAGCAGCTCGACACGCTGCCCGGCATCGGGTTATCGTACGCACAGGCCATCATCGACTATCGCACGCAGACTGGCCCTTTCAAAACAATCGAGGAGATCAAGAACGTCAAGCATATTGGCGATTCAGTGTTTGCCAAGATAAAAGACCGGATCACAATTGGACCGTGAGGTATAATGTAACCCATGTCACGCACCTCGGCTACGTTCATCCTGGCCGTCATTCTCCTGGCCTATTTATCGATCGGCTCGGCCTATGCCATCAATACGCCGGACTGGCAAGCGCCTGATGAGCCGGCGCACTACAACTACATCAAGACTATCGTCGAGCAGCATGCGCTGCCGATCTTACAGCCGGGTGATTACGATCAGGCTTACAACGAGCAGTTCACACGTACGCCACAAAATACGCGCTCGATGTCGATCGATCCGCTGCGCTACGAAAACTACGCTCCGCCTTTGTATTATCTGCTGGCTGCGCCGATTTACTCGCTGGCCGATGGCTGGGCGACGAGCATCCGATTTTTCTCGCTCATCCTGGGCGCTATCCTGATCGTCGTCGCTTACCGGATCGCTGCCGAACTATTCCCATCGACTCTGCAGATTGCGTTGGGTACGGCGGCGTTCGTCGCTTTCGTGCCGCAGCATCTGGCGATGATGGCCTCGGTCAACAACGATTCGTTGGCTGAATTGCTGATCGCGGTGATCGTGCTTCAGACGCTTCACTTGTTCCGATCGGGTCAGCCCTCTCAACGATCGTTAATCATCCTTGGCTTCACGTTGGGACTTGGCTTACTGACCAAAACCACGGTCTATTACACCGCAGTTCCGATCGTTCTGCTTGCGCTCATTCTGCGTGCCCGCCGATCGGCGCTGCGAGTCTCGCAAATCGCCTTGGTCCTTGTCCCTGCCTTGACCCTCGGCGCGCTGTGGTGGATTCGCAACCTGGGTGTGTATGGCGGCTTCGATGTATTGGGTCAGGCGCGGCACAACGCCGTCGTCGTCGGTCAGCCGACCACCCTGCAATGGATCAACGACTACGGCCTGGGTGGATTGCTCAGCCGGGGACTCACGACGACGTTTCATTCGTTCTGGGGACAATTTGGCTGGATGGCGGTACCGATGCCCGATAGCACGTACCTGATGGTGGGCCTGTTGTCGTTAGCGGCATTCGTCGGCTGGGTGTGGTGGCTCGTGGATAATAGAAGTCAGGAGCCAGAATCCAGAATCCAGAAGAGAAGGCCTTCACTACCGGCGATTCTTTTAACCTTGTTAGTGGCATTAGCCTGTATTGGCCTCATCTATTACAACTTCACGTTCGTGCAATTTCAGGGGCGTTACTTGTTTCCGGCGCTCATTCCGATTGGCCTCGTCTTCGCGCTGGGGCTCGATCATCTTCTGGGCAAAATCAAGATCGTTTTGCTGCGATTGACCTCGCATTCGAAACGCGATCTGACGCCGTGGTTCGACGAGGCTCAGCTCCTGGCCTTTGCCGCGATCTTCATTTTGCTGGCGCGCCTGGACCTCATTGCGCTTCAACGCTACATTCTTCCAGCACTTGCGTCCTAAGTCGCTGACTCGCTGATTTGCTTACTATGCGACGCTGGTTACCCATTCTCTTCATTCTCTTAATCGCCGCCGCGCTGCGATTGATCGCGCTCGATGCTGTGCCGCCCGGCTTGCAGCACGACGAAGTGTTCCACGGCCACGATGCGGTGACGGTGCTGCTGGGTTATCATCCCCTGTACTTTACCTCGAACGCGGGCAATGAGCCGCTGTTTATTTATTTGATGTCCGCGACGATTGGCCTGCTGGGCCACAACGTCTTCGGCATTCGCCTCGCCGCCGTGATCTGTGGATTGTTCACCGTGCTCTTTACCTATCTCTGGATTCGTCGCGCATACAACCAACGCACTGCCTTGATCGCCGCGGCCTTGTTGGCCGTCAACTTTTGGCCGTTGTTTCTGAGCCGAGTGGGCTTGCGGGCGGCCTCGGTGCCGATGCTGGTTTCTTTGGCGGTATGGTTATACTTCAGAGGAATTCAGAATTGCCCATACCCGCCACACAGTGGCGGTGGGCCGCTAGGCGCAGAAGCCGGGAGCCATAAAGCGAAGAGGCTTGTACCGATGACGTTGGCAGGAATCGCTCTGGGGCTTTCAATCTACACGTATCCTGCCTCGCGCGTCTTGCCCATCGTCTTCTTTCTATTCTGGATTCTGCATTCTCTATTCTCAAAGAAGATTCACCAGCCAACCTTAGTCGCTTTGCTCACTGCGCTCGTCGTTATGGCACCGCTGGCTTATACGATTGCCACTTTGCCGCAGGCCGATGAGCGTTTGCAGCAGCTCGGCGGGCCGGTGCAGGCTTTGCTTAACGGCAACCCCGAACCGGCATTGCGCTACACGCGCGATACGTTGGGGCTGTTTACCTTCGGCGGCGATCCGATCGCGCGCTATAACCTGCCGGGGCGACCGGTCTTCGATCCGATCACGGGCATTCTATTTTATTTCGGTTTACTGTGGGTGATCAAGCACTGGCGCGATCCGCGTAATCTCTTCGTGTTGATCTGGCTGCCGATCGGTTTGCTGCCCAGCATGTTGAGTGATTCCGCGCCGTCGTTTCTGCGGGCCAGCGTCTCGCTGCCGGTGACGTTTCTCTTGCCCGCGCTGACTGTCAATTGGCTGTTCCAAGACCACCAAGACACTAAGACACAAAGGATATTTCCGGTTCTTCGTGTCGTGGTGGTTTTGTGGTTAGTTCTCGCCGCTGTATTTACGATCCGTGATTACTTCGTTGTGTGGCCCAACCGATCGGATGTGCGCGAAGTCTATCGCAGCGATCTGGCCGCCGCCGCGAAATGGATCGAGCAGCAGCCGGGCGATGAGCCGATCGTCGTCGCGTCGACGAATCCGCGCGATCTCGATCCGTTCTTGTTTGATTTTCAGTTGGCGGGCCGGCATGAAATCAAGTGGATCGATCGGGCGTTTGCCATGGTCTATCCAGCCCAGCCGGCCAGGTTAATCTCGCCTGCGTATTCGCCGATCGATCCGGGTTTACGCGATCGATTCTTGCCGTCGCCCTCATTCACGGCCCGCTTCGACGATGGTGCCACTGCCTTTGACGTTTATGATCTTTCACCGCAGCCGTCGATCACAGGCACCATCGATTTCGGACATTCGCTCGTCTTGGCAGGCCAACAAGTCGAGTCCAGCGTTAAGCCGGGAAATCCATTGCACTTAACTTTGACGTGGCGTATCGTGAAAGATACAGACGCCCAACAATTGCCGCTGTCGCTGTTCGTACATCTGCTCAACGCCCGCGGCGAGTTCGCGGCCGGTCGAGATTTGCTGGCTTTTCCAACGGCGGGCTGGCGCAATGGCGATGTGTGGATTCAGCAGAACGATGTGCCACTTCCCGACGATTTGAGCGAGGGCACGTATCAACTGGAAGTCGGTGTGTATTCGCAGGCGGATGGCACGCGCTGGCGTGTGTACGACGCTTCGAATCAGGACATCGGGGATCGCCTGATCTTGACGGCAGTTGAAGTGAAACGGTAGAAACAGTTCGAAGCCGGCAAATGATAACCACGGAGAATTCTTATCAAACTCTGTGTGTGCCGTATCTCCGTGGTTTACTTCATTTGACCTTATTCGAAATAGGCGAAGCGTTCTTGTATCAAGCATTTTGGACGCAGATTTCGCAGATGTACACTGATTTATCCATTTTATCAGCAGAATCTGCGTGCATCTGCGTCCCAATTTGTTATTTCGCATAAAGTCCATTCTGCTTCATACTGTCAGGCAGAAGCCGGTTGAGGATTCGATCGATTGATCAAGCGTATGACAACGCCGATCACCACGTAGATCAAGCCGCTGACGATCAGTCCGAACTTGAGTGTGGCGCAGGTGGCCGAGACCTGCGGCCACGGTTCGACGTTCGAGCCGAACAGAATCGCGATTAACCCCAGATTCTCAATTGCATCGAAGAGCGCGGCCAGCCACAGGCCCCACGCGAATAAGAGGCCGATCGTTCGCCACCCCCTTCGGCGCGAGGCAAGGACACTCGCCGCCCACACGCACGCCAGCCCAATCGTGGTCGAGTAGAGCGGCATGAACAGGTAATCGATGCCGAGACTGAGGCCGGCGTGGATACGATCCATCGTTGTCCATGCGTTGACAATCGTGTCGGCTTTGATCACACTGCCGGCCAGTTCAAAATCGACGATGTTGTAAGGTTGGTTCGGTCCGATAAAGCGGAACAGTGAAAACAATAAGAGTGTCGCGATGAGCAAAGGGAGAAAGACACGCGGACGTTTGTCAGGCGGAATGGCTTCAAGCGGATGATGCACAATCCCTCCTTGAGAGTCAGTGTCTGGAAAACGCAATGCGAAACAGACTTCCGAAGTCGTGCGAACTTTCAATTCGTCAGCGACCTCAGAAGTCTGTCGTAGGTTACCCCGATCGATGCCTGATGGTAAACCGATCGTCAAACGACGTGCTGCTCGCAGATGATGCGAAAGTGGTAGCCATAGATCGCCAGTGTCACCGCCTCAGGAAAGAGCCGTGGCCGGCGGAACAACGCCCAGAACAAAAGATTCCAGTACTGGAGCCGTTCTCTGCCGATGATGCCCAGTCGCACAATCGATCGGAAGAAGGCCATGATTTCCTGGAAGCTGAGTGAGTTTCTGATTTTGGGCGGCTTATATTCCCGCAGGAAAGTCTTGACGCGCTCATAGTACTGCTTGGGCGAGTAGATCTGCTGCAGGATGTTACGATAACCTTCGCGCAGCAGGTCGAGGTTCATACGTGGGATGATGTTGGTCGTGCCGTCGACGTTGTCGCCCGAGATGCGGTTGAGCAGACGGCCTTCGCCTTTCAAGCGCTCGTAGAGCTTCGTTCCGGGAGGCGCTTGCAGCAAGCCCACCATCGCCGTGACGATGCCGCTCTTCTGAATGAAATCGATCTGCCGCTGAAAGATCGACGGGGTGTCGCTATCAAAGCCGACGATGAAACCGGCCTGGACTTGCAATCCGGCGCGCTGGAGGCGTTTCACATCTTCGACCAGGTTGCGCTTGAGATTCTGCTTCTTGTTGCATTCGGCCAGGCTATCCTCGTCCGGCGTCTCGATGCCAATGAAGACTGTATTGAAGCCCGCCGCGACCATCATTTCCATCAACTCTTCGTCGTCGGCCAGATTGATCGAGGCCTCGGTATTGAAGGCGATGCCGCGGTTCGCTTTCTGCCATTCGATCAGCGCCGGCAGCAGCTCGGTCTTGAGCGAGCGTTTGTTGCCGATCAAGTTGTCGTCGACAAAGAAGATGTTGCTGCGCCAGCCCAGTTGATAGATACCGTCGAGCTCGGCCATGATCTGCGCCGCGGTCTTGATGCGCGGCCGATGTCCCAGCAGCGCGGTGACATTGCAGAAATCGCAATTGAACGGGCAACCGCGCGAGTACTGGATATTGATGGTGGCGTAGCGCTTGAGGTCGAGCAGCTCCCACTGCGGAATCGGCGTCTGCTGGATGTCGGGATAGTCGGTCGTGGTGTAGAGGTGCTGCGCGCGGCCATGGGCCAGATCATCCAGGAAAGGCGGCAGCGTCAACTCGCCTTCGTTCAAGACGAAATGATCGACCACATCGTCGAACAGCTCGTGCTCAATCGTGAAGAGCGGCCCGCCGGCTACGACCTTGAGTCCGGCCGCTTTGCAGCGTTCCGCGACTTCGCGCGCGGAGTGGCTTTGCACGGCCATGCCGCTGATAAAGGCGTAATCGGCCCAGGCCAGATCTTTGTCGGTGAGTTTCTGGATGTTCAGATCGACCAGGCGCTTGTTCCAGTCTGCGGGCAGCATGGCAGCCACCGTTAGTAACCCCAGCGGCGGCGCGCCAGACTTCTTGTGAATGAACTTCAGGGCGTGCTTGAAGCCCCAAAACGTGTCCGGAAACTCCGGATAGATCATCAGGATGTTCATCAGAGTTGTCTCCTCGAATTTAAGATTACAGTATGATCAAAAGATGATAACCCCGGACACATGGATAGGGTGCGAGGAGGCCAACGCCGGAAGCGAGGTCTGATAATTGGCCTGCATTATACAGCCGATCTTTCCACGGGGCGAAAAAGAAGGGGGGCGGGACCGACGGGCGATCTTGACAAATCCGGTCTCCACCCTCATTATTGTAGCTTTGATTTCGCCCATTCTGCTTTGACAATGTCAGATTCGAACCGGCGAATGGAATTCGCGCCTGTTGAGCGTGACCGCTGATCGCCCACCTGCGTGGGCGGGGCCGGCTTGAACCCGTCGGCGTAGGCCGACGATCGGCTTTAGCCCACAAGGCGCGATTTGAAATCGCCAGCCTATTGACCGATAATCTGACAATGTCAAACTACTTTGATTGAGAGAACCGACTGTGATTCCACCTGATTATCACCTTCACTCCAACTTTTCGTGCGACTGCCGGGCAACGATAGCCGAACAGTGCGCGAGCGCAATTGCCAGGGGTCTGCCTGAGATCGGCATTACCGATCACTTTGATCTGCATCCCGGCGATGACTGCTGCGATTGGTTTCGCGTGGACGAATGGGCGGCCGAGCTCGATCGGGTGCGGACCGAATGCGCCGGTCGATTGATCATCCGCGCCGGGATCGAGATCGGCGAGCCGCACATTTATCAGGCCGAAGCGCAGGCAATGCTGCGGCGTTACCCGTTCGACTACGCCCTGGGTTCGCTGCATTGGGTAGGCGACGAAATCGTATTCGCGCGCAGCTACTTCGATCGGCCGGCCGCTGAAGCCTTTGGCCTGTTCTTTGAAGAACTGGAACGCATGACACGCGTTGGCGGCTTCGATGTTCTCAGCCACTTCGATGTGCCGGTGCGAACGGG
>JADGQE010000341.1 GCA_017882055.1 Thermoflexales bacterium | reverse complement strand
CACGCTGATGCCCAGCAATGTGCGCGGCACTCTGCCTCCGGCGAATACGCCGAATTACTTTGTGGGCGAAGACACGGGTTTCTTCTGGGACGTTTTCAAGTTCCATGTAGACTTCACGACCCCGCTTAGCTCCACTTTCACCGGGCCAACTCAAGTGAACCAGGCCAGCTACGTTGTCGCGGCGAGTTTCGTCCCCGAACCGTCGCCGGGAAACAATAGCGATTCGCTGGCCGACCGGATGATGTTCCTCAACCAGTATCGCACTATCGGCGGCGCGGAATCTTTGTGGGTGCAGCACACCACCGGCACCACGTCGGCCTCAACCCCGACCGGCATTCAGTGGGCGCAGATCAACGTCACGGGTGGCACGATCAACACGACACCCGTGCAGCAGCAAATCTTCAACAATGGCGCCGATGGGTTGAACCGCTTCATGGGCAGCCTGGCCGTAGATAAGCAAGGCAATGCTGCGTTAGGCTATAACGCGTCGAGCTCGTCGGTGGCGCCAGACATTCGCTATGTGGGACGCCTGGCGGCTGATCCGTTGAATCAGCTGCCACAGGCCGAGACAACGCTCCTACCCGGTGTGACACGCAGCGTGCAGACGGGAACTTGCGGGTCAACCTGCACCCGCTGGGGCGATTACAGTGCGATGACGGTCGATCCGGTGGACGATTGCACGTTCTGGTACTCGAATATGTATTTCCCCGTGCAAGGGCCAAACTGGGTGACGCGCATCGGCTCGTTTAAGTTTCCCGGCTGCGGAGCCAGCGTGGTGCTCAGCGACACGACGACAAGTGTGGCGTCGTCGATGAATCCTGCCCTGTTTGGTCAAGTAGTCACGTTTACGGCGACCGTGGCGATCAGTGGAGCAGGGGCGGGCACGCCGACGGGGTTAGCCACGTTCATCATCGACGGAAGCGCGGCGGGCACGGCCGCATTGAGCGGCGGCATGGCAATGTTTGCTACTTCGTCACTGGTTGTCGGAACGCATCCGGTGACGGTGACATATGGCGGCAATGCAAACTTTACCGGCAGTACAGGAACGCTGACGCCAGGTCAAACGATCACCAAGGCCAGTACGACAACGGCGGTCGCGTCGTCGCAGAATCCGGCGAGCGCGGTTCAAGTGGTGACCTTCACCGCCACGGTAGCGGCGGTCGCGCCGGGGAGTGGCACGCCGACGGGCGTGGTGACGTTCACGATCGATGGAAGCGCAGTAGGTACGGTAGCATTGAGCAGCGGCGCGGCGACTTTCTCGACTTCGTCGTTGAGCGTCGGATCGCACCCCATTACGGTGACGTATGGCGGCGATGCGAACTTTAACGGCAGCGCCGGAGAACTAACACCGAATCGGACGGTGAACAAGGCCAGTACGACAACGGCGGTCGCGTCGTCGCGGAATCCGGCGAGTGCGGGTCAAGTGGTGACCTTCACCGCTACGGTAGTGGCGGTCGCGCCGGGGAGTGGCACGCCGACGGGCGTGGTGAC
Source organism: Thermoflexales bacterium (assembly GCA_017882055.1). GTDB lineage: Bacteria > Chloroflexota > Anaerolineae > Fen-1058 > Fen-1058 > JADGQE01. The sequence continues at coordinate 2,965 of JADGQE010000341.1, read as the reverse complement.
GTTCACGATCGATGGAGGCGCGGTGGGTACGGTGGCATTGAGCGGCGGCGCGGCGACTTTCTCTACTTCGTCGTTGAGCGTTGGATCGCACCCCATTACAGTGACGTATGGCGGCGATGCGAACTTTAACGGCAGCGCCGGGGCGTTGATTCCCAATCAGGTGATAGACCCGTACTTGATCTATCTGCCGTTGATCCTGCGTTGATCGACGATCAGTGGTTGTGATGAACGGCTACCCATGAATACAGCGCCGCCCGCGAGAAAAATTCGCGGGCGGCGATCAAGACACGGGGTGCTAGAGTGCCTCAAAAGACCGCGAGTACAGACCGGACAACCCGATTCGCAATCGTTGCGCTAATGATGAGTGCCTTATACCGCCGGCTTGCCAGGTCAAGCGGCCGTTTTCACTGAAGCGGGTTTCCTGATCTAAAAATACTGCCACGCATCGCCCCTTCGTGTTTCTTCGTGTTATTTTGTGCATCACCTTATAAAAGACCAGATCGACTTGAAGGGCTGCCTCGCATTGGATGCAATAGCGCGTGACGGGATCACTGATTGTATTGGAGGCCCAGCATTTGACGGTTACTGGTTCAATCTCTCTGAGGCAGCCTGATAGTCGGCAAAAGCGGCCAGCATGATCAGGCTCAGTTGGTGGATGTGTTTCATAATCGCTTTTTGTTCATCCGTCAGTTTGCCCGTGATCCCCAGCAGACTGATCTCTGAGAAGCCGGAAATCAAACCGGCGCTGGATCGCAAGTCGTGAAGCAAAGTGTATGAGAAATGAGTGAACTCCTCCGCCGACATCCGCTGATAGGTTTCGGCCTCGTTGGCGGCATTCACAGCTGCCACCTTTGCCGCCAGCTGTTGGGCGTTTTTGCTCATAATGTCGATGTCGTTGGTTTGCTCCGCATTGAAGGCGCTGTCGGGTGTTTCGAACAGAGCCTGACACTGTTGCGCAATCACGTCGGCTGGCAGACTGACGCTCTGGCATAAGGTTACTAAGTTCTCGTGGCGTTTCTGAGTTGTGTGCATGCGAAGTCTCTCGTCCTTGATGTGCGTAGCATCGTTCTGTGTGCCATCCGCGTACTGCGTTTTGCCCGCGCCACGGCAGCTTATTCGTACCTGAGAGTTTACACCCATTGTCGAGAATCTCCGAATGGGCTAACTCGCCGCACTTCTACTCGTTGAGCCATTTGGTGTTAAAATGCGGACGTGGTGTTGAAGAAAGGTCAGGCTACTGCAACGGTATTCTATGGGACAAACTCACCAGACCTATTCGTCCGTCGTCTTCGATTTCGGCGGTGTGCTCGTCGATTGGGATGCGCGCTATCTGTATCGCAAGTTTTTCAATGGCGACTCGGCCGCGCTGGAACGTTTCCTGTCCGATGTCCATTTTATGGAGTGGAATCTGCAGCAAGACAAAGGCCGGTCTTTTGCCGAAGGCGTAGCGGAGTTGAGCGCGCAATTCCCGCACTACGCCGATCTGATCAAAGCCTATGACCAGCGCTGGGAAGAATCGATCTCAGGGCCGATTCAACCCGCGGTCGATATCCTCCGCTCGCTGAAAGAGGCCGGCTATCATCTGTACGGCATGACCAACTGGTCAAGCGAGAAGTTTTACCAGGTTCGCCCCAAATATGAATTCTTCAGTTGGTTTGAAAAGATCGTCGTCTCAGGCGAAGTGAAGTTGATCAAGCCCGATCGGCGCATCTTTGATCTGTTCCTGGCGAAGATCGATCGAACCGCGGCCGAGTGCGTGTACATCGATGACTCGGCGGCGAATGTGGTCGCGGCGGCCGGCCTGGGCTTTCAGGCCATTCGCTTTGAATCACCCGGGCAGTTGAAAACGGACCTGCAGCACCTGGGCTTGTTGCCACAGAACGGCCATCGATGATTCCATATCAACCTCCACCAGGCGAGAACCCAATATGAACTGGGAAGAAACTCACCATGGTATCGCGACACGAATTCCAACCTATGTACCCGCGACGGCTGTGCAACTACCTTTGTTGTGATCTCGAAAAAGGCGAGTGATTCATGTTGACAGATATGAAAGATTCCTTGCGAGCAGCCTGGCTGCGTGCTACGCGCTCCGACAGAGAAGTGCCCTTGACGGGTTACGCTCAAACCAAATTGTCGTGGGCCAGACGAGTCGAGTCTTTCGACGAATTGCCCGCCATCTACCATGACCGTATGAAGGCGTTGCTGGGCGATCGCCCGCTGCCCCATGCGGTGCTCACGCCCACTTTTCCGGGCTTCATTCGCCGGGAAAACGAGAAATTGCTATTCAGCCTTGATCAGCATATCTATATCTGGGAGAGGCTCAAAGGCGATCTCAATTGTACGTGTTACGCGCTTGAAGATATTCACTCGACCGAAATGGGTATGGTCTTGCTGCAGTCCTGGATTGAAATCAGCGGCATCGCGAGCGATGGCGTCTTCACTACGACGACGCTTAAGTTCAATAGTGTGACGGATTGGCTATTTGCGCTTTTTATCAATCAGATCAGAGGCGCAGCCCATGACCTGGCCGACGCCGATCGAGAGGTGGAGATTCGAAAATTCGCCAGCCGGGTTCAACCGAATTTCAAATTCGGAAACTATGCCCGGCGCAGTCTTATCCCCGGCGAAAAAGTTATCGACGCTCTCTGGCAGCCTGAGATTCGCAACAGGCTGCTGACGCTATTGGGCCGATCCTTTTTCCGGACCATCGCCATGACGCATTTGCTGATCTTGACCGATCGGGAATTGATCGTCATCCGCGAGGATGAAGCCAGCCCGCACTGGCGTGACGAGAGTCGATATGGCGGTGTTTGGACGTATATTCCATTGGATAAGATCATGTCGATCTCACTCACCCTTAAAGAAACGAATCTGCTGGCTTTAGCGATCCACTTGCCAGAAAACGACAGCCTCGAATCCTTGTTTGTGGCTTCCCAGCAACCCGCCGTCGATCGATTCCTGA
>JADGQE010000340.1 GCA_017882055.1 Thermoflexales bacterium | reverse complement strand
CGCTTCCTGCACTCGACCGGGCAGCTGCACAAAGGCGGCGCCAACCAGGGTGTGTTCATTCAATTGACGGCGGACGCCGTGAACGACCTGCCGATCGACGGCAAAGATTACTCGTTCGGCACGTTGATTCGCGCGCAGGCGCTGGGCGATTTGAAGGCGCTGAGCGGGCGCGGCTATCGCGTCGTGCGCATCCACCTGGGTCGGAATGTGGCGGCGGGTCTCAAGTCGACGCAGGCCGCGGTTGATGCCGCCCTGGGTGTGAAGAAACCTGCGCCGCGCAAGCCGGTGACGAAAGCGGTGAAGCGCGTGGTGGCAAAGAAGTAATCGGGCAATTGGTAACTTGGTCAACTGGCCGAAGGTGGTCAATTGGTCGCTGGTTAATTGGGCAACTGGCCGAAGGTGGTTGATCAAGTATCCGATTGACCAATCGACCAATCACCAATTGACCAATCATCTGCTTTGCGGGTAAAATGGGCTGACACAACGCGACAGGTGGGCTATGGAGAAGAAACAACGAGTCGAAACCGGCATCGCGGGCCTGGACAAGATGTTGTCGGGCGGCTTCATTCCCGGATCGGCCAACATGGTCCGCGGCGCGCCCGGCACGGGCAAGACCCTGCTCGGGTTGCAATTCCTGATGTGCGGCGCGTCCCAGGGTGAGGCGGGTCTGTTGATTTCGTTCGAAGAGTTTCCGCAGTCAGTGCATCATGATGCACAGTCGCTGGGCTGGGACTTGCACGCCCTGGAAGAGCAGGGCCTGCTGCATTTGTATTTCACTTCCCCGCAAGTGTTGCTGCAAAGTCTGGCTTCGCCCGGCGGCCCGCTCAGTTCGTTGTTCCTCGAGAAGGAGGTGCGGCGCGTGGTGTTGGACAGTGTCACGCACTTCACGCGCTTGACCAATGACAATCAGCAACTGCGCAATATCTATAACTCGTTGATCAACGCCCTCAAGCGTGAAGGCGTTACCTCGCTGCTGCTGGCTGAAGAAGGCCGCATGGATGCACGGCACACGGAACGCGGCCAGCTGTCGTTCGTGGTCGATACCATCCTGCTGCTGCGCTACGTTGAGATCGAGAGTGCCATTCAACGCGCGGTGACAGTGTTGAAGATGCGCGGCAGCGCGCATGCCAGCGAGATTCGCCGTTACGAGATTCGCAAAGGCGGGCTAAATGTATCCGGCGTGTTCGAGGGTCGTGAGAACGTGTTGACGGGTATTTCGCATCGCGTCAGTCGATAACGGGTCATCGACCTGGCAGATTTCCTATCACGCGATTCTCATCAGACCGAGCGTTGTACGTCTGTCAGGTCCTCGCTCCAATATAAATGGGTACACTCTACATCGTCCCAACTCCGATCGGTAATCTGGAAGACATCACACTGCGCGCGGTGAACACACTGCGCGCAGTGCAGTTGATCGCCGCCGAAGACACTCGTCGCGCGGCGATCTTATTGTCTCACCTGGACATCCACACGCCCGTCACTTCGTATTTCGAGCATAACAAACTCAGCAAGCTCGATCGGATCTTGAGCGCGCTCGAAGCGGGCGACGTGGCGTTGATCTCCGAAGCCGGGACACCCGGCTTGTCCGATCCGGGCTACGAGTTGATTCGGGCGGCGATCGAGCGCGGCTACCGCGTCGTGCCATTGCCCGGCGCAACGGCGGCGATTACGGCGCTGGTCGCATCCGGCCTGCCGACCGATGCGTTTGTGTTCGCCGGGTTTCTGCCGCGCAAATCGGGCGAGCGGCGCAAGGCGCTGTTGGCTGTGAAAGACGATCGACGCACGTTGATCTTTTACGAAGCACCGCATCGCTTGCAGGCTGCGTTGACTGATATGCTGGCGACGTTAGGCGATCGCTCGATCGGTGTGGCACGCGAGCTGACCAAGGTCCACGAAGAAATCTGGCGCGGATCGATCGGCGGCGCGCTGGAGCACTTCGCCGGCGAGGTGTTGGGTGAGATCGTGTTGGTGGTGGCGGGGGCGAGCGAGCCGGAGCGCTGGGCTGAAGATCGGGTGCGAGCCGCGCTGCAAGCCGAAATCGATCGCGGTGCGGCGGCGACCGAGGCGGCAAAGAAAGTGGCAGGAATGTCGGGCTGGAATCGACGCGAGGTATACGAGTTAATTCATAATGCGTAGCGCACAATTCTGAATTTCACGTTCTTTTACGGGAGCACGCATGATCGATTTGAATGACGCGGCTGCCATCCATGCCGCTGATCCATATCACCTGCTGGGTCACATCTCGAATCTGCCGCAGCAGATCGAAGATGCCTGGGCGGCTGCCGATGCAGTTGATTTGCCGAAGTCGTTTCACGCGCTCGATCGCGTTGTGATCGCCGGGATGGGCAGCTCAGCCAGCGGCGGATCGCTGCTGCAGGCGTTGATGCAGCCTGAGAGCCAGCTGCCGCTGTTCATCTCCCGCGATTACGAGTTGCCGGCGTATGCGGCCGGATCGAATACGCTGGTGATCGCTTCATCCTATTCGGGCAACACTGAAGAAACATTGGCGGCGATCGATCAGGCTCGATCGCGCAATTGCCAAATCCTGGTCATGACGAAAGGTGGCAGACTCGGGCATTTGGCTCAAGACCTGCACTTGCCGCGGATGCCAATCCATTCTGAATCGCCGCCGCACGCCGCGTTGGGCTGGTTGTTTGCGCCGCTGTTGAATGTGGCCGCGCGGTTGGGCTGGCTTCACGATCCCAAAGACGATCTGGCCGAAGCGCTCGAAGTGCTACGTGTCTGGGGCCGTGAACTGGCCGCCGAATCGCCGGTGGCGAAGAACCTCGCCAAACGCGAAGCCGGGCAATTAATGGGCCGCATGGTGTTTGTGTTAGGGGCAGGTCGCTTCGCTGAAGTGGCGCGGTATTGGAAAGATCGAATGAACTTGACGGCCAAAGCGTGGGCAGCCTGGGCGGCGTTGCCCGAAGCGGATCATAATTTGCTGGCGGGGACCGAATGGCCGGATGGCTTTGCCTCGAAAGTGATGGCGCTGTTTCTGACCGGTGCGAGCGATCAGCCGCGTCATGCCAGGCGCGTCGAGTTGACGCGCCGAGCCTTGATGATGGCCGGCTGCAATACCGACAGCCTGATCGCGCGTGGACAGAGTCCCCTGGCGCAGATGCTGTCGCTGGTGCAGTTGGGCGATTTTATGAATTTCTATCTGGCGCTGTTGAATGGCGCGGAGCCAACACAGATCGAGGCCGTGGAGGAATTCAAAGCGGAGATGGCGGCAGAGTGAAGCTGGCGGGCTGATCAGAAAACTCCCGATGAGGGAGTCCTGTGTGGCCCATGCGGGGTTCGAACCCGCGATCTCCGCCTTGAGAGGGCGGCGTCCTAGTCCACTAGACGAATGGGCCAATGGTTGGGAGAAACCAGGTTTCCGGCTCCTGCGAAGCAGGCGAAACCTGGTTTCTCAGTGTACCTTATTCAGTTGCACACACTCTACTTCAGCGGGTTCCCACACACTTTCCAAACGTTACTCTCGTTGACCACCCGCAGGTCTTCATTATACTCCTGCTGCACCACCTGTCCCAGTGCTTTCAAGGTCATTGAACCGGACAAATGAACGATGGCGGTTTTGCCGTCGTTGCTCTTCTCTTCAAACTTTAGATTGGTGTAATCAAACAGCCCATTGACTGATTTCAGCGTCGGCTCCATATCCGTGAACGGCGTGAGCGCTTGCTCGATCGCGTCCCTGGTCTTGGCGTCCGAGCAGGTCAGATTCATCACTCCATCGAACTTGAGATCCGACAGCGCTTGCAGCCAGGCGCGTGTGGCCTCGATCGCCGGGCCGCCACCGCCGCTGCATGCCGAGAGCAGCCAGGCGGCTATAACAAAACCCGTCAGCGCGATCGAGGCCCGTTTCATAGTTTGAAAAGAGAGCGTGTTTGCACCGAGTTTACTTGCACACGACCCACTTGCCGTTTTCCTTGACGACGACCATATCCTGGCTGAGGTCCTGGCCCGTTTCGAACGAACTGGCGGCCGCATCCATGAACGTGTTGAGCTGATCGTCGGTAACGTCTTGACCCTGGGCCTTGAGTATCTGTTGCATGATGGGTTTGAACTTAGTGCGATCGAGCTTGATGGTCATGTTGCCCGTGATTGAAACGACGGCATTGTCGCCGGACACGCTCTTCTGAGTATATTGCACATTCGACGTCGAGATGGTCATGGCGTCCAGCATGGCCTTTACATCAATACCTGTGCCAGCCAGCGAAGCCGACGGGTCAAAGGTCTTGGTGAGGGCATCTTTCTGAGCGGCGCACACCAGGGTGCCCAGCGTGTCAAACTTCTTGTCCTGAACGGCTTGCATCAGGCTTTTGACTGCGCTAACGGGATCGGCCCCGCTGCCGCCGCCGCCGCAAGCCGTGAGCAGAACGCCCATAACGATTAATACGGTGATCAATACTGAGATGCGTTTCATGCTGTTCTCTCCTTGAAAATGAAAATATATGGCCACAAGT
>JADGQE010000339.1 GCA_017882055.1 Thermoflexales bacterium | reverse complement strand
CTACTTCATGGCCTGCCCATCCGGTGTAACAACATACCAGACGGTGCCAACGCCTTGACCAGTCGTATCGCCCGCCGCATGATCCTTGATGTAGTAGTACAGCGGCAAGCCATTGTACGTCACCTGCATGGTGCCATCTTTGCGCTGGGTGCTGCCCACCAGCGCTGCCGTCGTGCCATCGCCGAGTGTCGGCTGACCGAGTGTCAGGAGTGGCGGCCAGGCTTGTTCACATTTGTCGTAGCAGTTGGTGGTATCTTTCGTATCCTTGGTGAACATATAGAGCGTGCGCCCATCGCCGTCCACCACAATCTTGCCGAGTTTGTCGGTCGTGGTGATTGCCAGCGTCGCGGGCTTAATCATGTTGCCTTCACCCGACACGACCCACCACACTTTTCCGACAGCCTGACCCGTGGTATCGCCGGCCGCTTTATCTTTGAAGTAGTAGTATAGCGGCCAACCGTTGTACGTTAACTGCACCGAACCATCCTTGCGGACCGTCGTGCTGATCGCGCTCGTGCTGACGCCATCGCCGAGGGTCGGCTGACCGGCCGTCAACAGCGGCGGCCAAGCCTGCTCGCACTTGTCGTAGCAGTTGGTGACACTGGGAGTATCTTTGGTGAACAGATACAGCGTCATCCCTGCATCATCGGCCAGGAACTTGCCCAGTTTGTCATTTGAGGTGAGTTGCAGTGCGGCCGGTTTAATCGGATTGCCTTCACCCGACACAACCCACCACACTTTGCCCACGGCCTGACCGGTGGTATCGCCGGCTGCAGCATCCTTGGCATAGTAGTACAGCGGCCAGCCGTTGTAGGTCACCTGAATCGATCCATCCGTGCGCACAGTGGTGCTGATCGCGGTCGTGCTGACGCCATCTTTCAAAGTCGGTTGACCTTCTATCAGCAGCGGCGGCCAGGCCTGCGCACACTTGTCGTAGCAGCTGCTGACGCCCTTAGTCGTATCCTTCGTAAATAGATACAACGTGCGGCCATCCCCGTCGGCCAGGAACTTGCCCAGTGCGTCGTTCTGAGCGATTTGCAGCGTGACGGCTTTGCCCATGGGGGCTGCCGCCACCGGGGTATTCGCCGGGGCCGGGGCAGACGTTGGGGCCGCAACCGGTGCGGATATGGGCGCGGGCGCCGGAGCCGGGGTCGCGGCCGGCGCACAGGCGGCCAGGCTCACGACCACGATCAATAGAAGTACTGCGGAAATTCTCAAAGGGTTACGTGCGAACATTGTCTTTCTCCTCCGTATGAACTTTGCGAATGGAACGCCGCTTGGCTTCGGCGTTCGGGTGAGATTCGATGGTGTCCATCGATCCGATGGCGTCCATCAGTTCGATGGCGTCCAACGATTCGATGGCAACATCATAACAAATTCGGGTCTTGAAAGTAACGGAACAAGGTCGAGAATCGGGCACTGACCTGGGTCGCAGTCTTTTGGGACTTTGGTCGAAAGGTTGTCTTTTAAAAGACGCCAGGCTGAAACTTGCGACCTTAGTCCGATACCGCCCGGCCCATCTCACGTTATAATTGTCTTACTCGAAAGTGTTTCGCGACAAATCGGCCATACGCAGGATTCAAATCTGATCATTGATATTTTGGGCTTTTTGTACAACGATTTCACCGCCGAGTACGCGGCGCCTGGCGGCCCACCGATGCTCCACAGGAGCATCGGGCATGGGCAGCGCGCAGAGGTTTTAGATACTCCTCTGCGGTCTCAGCGGTAGAATCCTCTTTTGTTCCGGCGCGTCTGGGTTGAGGATTGGAAGACAAATATGCGGCTACGAATGAAATCGTTTTTCACACACCTGACCTGGGCACAGCGCTTCATGCTGATCAGCCTCGTCATTCTCGTCGCGGGCATGGCCGGCATCGGCGCGTGGATCGGACAGCAGATCGAGGACGGGGTGATTCATCAGACTGCGGCTTATACCGCGTTGTATGTGTCGAGCGTGGTCGAGCCTAATCTGCAGGAACTGGCGAATACTGATTCGATCTCGCCTGAGCATCAAGCAGCCCTGGCCCAATTGCTGCAGGATACTTCACTGGGCCAGAACATTACGGCGGTCAAGATCTGGGACATGCATGGGCGTATCGTTTACGCCACTGATCCGGCCACAGTCGGCCAGGTGTTTCCCATCGACTCTGAGCTGGCAAGTGCGCTGCGCGGCTGGGTGGCTTCTGATATCGGCAACCTGGACCAACCTGAGAATGCACTTGATCGCGATCGCGGGCAGCGCCGCATGCAGACTTACAGTCCGGTGCGGCGTACCGGCACCAACCAGATCATTGCCGCTGTGGAATTTTATCAAACGGTTAGTAACCTCGATCAAAATATTGCCGCGGCCAAACAGCGCAGCTGGTTGATTGTCGGCGCGGCAACGCTGGTGATGTATGCGTTGATCGCGGGCTTCGTGCGCCTGGCCAGTGATACCATTCGACGCCAGCAGACCGAGCTCAGCACTCAAGTCGTCCAGCTGCAAGATCTGCTGGCGCAGAATAAAGAACTGCACGAGCGCGTGCGGCGGGCGGCGCGCCGCACCACGGCCCTGAACGAGCGTTTTCTGCGCCGCTTCAGTGCCGAGCTGCACGATGGCCCGGCGCAAGATCTGGGGTTGGCGCTGCTGCGGCTCGATCAACTGCTGCCTCAGGCTGAAGCGGCCCAACTGATCCAGAATTCAGAATCGACGACGCCCTCCGATTTTAACACGGTGCACAGTTCGCTGCATCACGCGCTGCAAGAGATTCGCGCAATCTCGGCGGGGATGGGGCTGCCCGAGTTGGAAAACATGACGCTGGCCGAAACGGCCGCCCGGGCCGTGCGCGCGCACGAACGACGCACCGGCACGCAGGTGACGCTGAACATGAACGGCTTGCCTGAGAATGTGCCGGTGCCGGTGCCGGTGAAGATCACCGTTTATCGCATCATCCAGGAAGCCTTGAGCAATGCCTATCGGCATGCGAATGGGGCCGATCAGCAGGTCGAGGTGTGTCATACCCGTAATCAACTGAACCTCACCATTTCGGATAAAGGCCCCGGCTTTGATAAGTCGTATGAGGCGCAATGGGATGAGCATTTGGGCCTGGTCGGCATGCGCGAGCGGGTCGAGAGTTTAGGGGGCGTCTTCCAGATCGAGAGTCAATTGGGCTGCGGCACCTGCGTCATGGCCCAGCTGCCGCTCGATGCGGCGTGAGCATCAACATGAGCGATAAAATTCAACTCATCATTGTCGACGATCATCCGTTGTTCCGTGACGGCGTGATCCAAACACTCAAAGCGGAACCCGATATTGAAATCGTCGGCGAGGCGACGACGGCCCTGGACGCGATTCGCCTGACGGGCGAGCTGCTGCCCGATGTGATTCTGCTGGACATTACCATTCCGGGCGGCGGCCTGAATGCGGCGCGCACGATCGCGGCGACCGTGCCGGTCACCAAGATCATCATGCTCACCGCCTCCGAAGCCGAAGAGGATGTCCTGGCCGCACTCAAAGCGGGCGCGCGCGGTTACATCTTGAAGGGTGTCTCTGCGCGTGAGCTGACCAAGATCGTGCGCGATGTGTATGCGGGCGAGGCTTACGTCACGCCGACACTGGCCGCGAGTCTGCTCTCTGAGATGAAGGGCAATTGGCGGGGACAGCAGCCCGCGACGAATCCGCTCGATGAATTGACGGATCGAGAGCGCCAGATTCTGGAAAAGGTCGCATCGGGTTTAAGCAACAAGGAGATCGCGCAGCAAGTCTTTTTGACCGAAAAGACGGTGAAGCATTACATGACGAATATTCTTCAGAAGCTGCAAGTGCGCAATCGCGTTGAGGCCGCGCTGCTGGCGCAAAGCGGGGGCCTCAAGGGCAAAGGGAACGGATAAAACCAGGCGCCGCATCCAATTCGTATTATCGTATTTGTCTACCGCATCGCGTATTGCTCAGAAACCAGTACACGAATGGCACGAATATCACGAGTGTAAAATTACTCGGAGCGTTTTTTCGTGTAATTCGTGTGATTCGTGTACCCGGCATGGTAAACAACTACGTATTATCTTTCAAGCGGGGGCAACGAAGCATGGACATCATCGGGCAGATTTTGAATGCGATCATCAATGTGCATCCGTGGCACAGCACGGTGGTTCACTTTCCCATCGGGCTGACCGGCGGCGCATTCCTCTTCATCGTGCTGGCGCGCTGGCGGCGCAGTGAATCGCTGGAGCGCGCCGCTTTCTATCTGATCGCGCTGGCGGCGATCAGCACGATCGTGGCGGGGGCGACGGGCATTCGTGATGACCTCGTCCGCTTTGACGGCGCAGCGCCGTTGGCGCCGCTGAAGATCGTGCTGGGGATCGCGCTGTTTCTACTGACGACCGTCACGGCCGTCGTCCGTTGGCGCAAGCGCGAAGTGCTGTGGACGCCATCGACGACGGTGTTGTACATGGCGGCTTTCGCCGGCAGCTTCGGCCTGGCGATTACGCTGGGCTTTATCGG
>JADGQE010000338.1 GCA_017882055.1 Thermoflexales bacterium | reverse complement strand
TCGCAAACGCCTGGCGGCCCACCGGCGCACTGCGCCGGGTATGGGCAAGCGCTCGCAACACTTGCACCCACTGCGTGCAGTGCGGTGTGACGCAGGCTGGGTAGTTACAACAATTTTGCTTATTCAGCTCTCCACCACCAGCGGCAGCGTTGTCTTATCGACGCAAAGTGTAGTATGATCGCACTCATCAACTATGCGCCCGGCGAATCACCATCACCTCACCATTGGCTTCCTCTCGACCTGGTCGGTCTACGAAGGCACGACGATCGACAGTTACACGCGCACTTTGCTGCAAGGCATTTGCGCAGCAGCCCGCGACCACGACTGTAATTTATTACTCAGCTGTGGCATTGGACTACCAGCGACACCGCGCGGCAGTCGCACGGCCTGGGCCATACCCGGTCCGAACGTGGACTTCGTGCCAGTGGGACCGTGGAATTGCGATGGGCTGATTATCATCCCCGACGATTTCACAGCACCGCAGTTCGAATACGTTCAGGACTTAATCCGATCAGGTTACCCAGTTGTACTCACCACCGCTGAAAAGCCTGGACCGATCGTTGCCGTAGATAATGCGGGTGGTATCCGGCAAGCCTTCGAGCATCTCGTCCAACACGGGCACCAGCGCATTGCTTTTATCGCCGGCAAATTGGGGCGCGGGGGTGACAGCGCCGAACGTCTGGCCGCCTACCGGGTGGCGCTGCGTGAAGCGGGTCTGGCTGAAGACGAGCGCTTGATCGCATTTGGTGAACATCGGCGCGAAGATGGTCGCACGGCGATGCAGCAGATTCTCGCGACGGACGCCCCCTTCACGGCCGTGATCGCGAGTAATGATCTTTCGTGCATTGGCGCGGTGGAGGTCCTGCGGGCTGCGGGGCGGCGCATCCCAGGCGATGTCGCCGTCATTGGCTTCGACGACATTCTCGATGCTCGTTCACACCTCCCGCCGCTTACCACGGTTCGACATCCGACATTTACGCTCGGTTACCAGGCCGTGCTGTCGATGCTCGACGCCATTGCGGGCAAGCCCATCGACGCAGCGCCTACCCGCGTCCCGACGCAGCTGGTCATACGCCAATCGTGCGGCTGTCGCCTTAAGGCCGCGCCGGTTACGATCTTCACGGCGTCAAAGCCCATCGATCTGGATACCATTCAGCTTGCGCTGGCTCGCGCCATGGCCGAAGCGACACTGATCGAAGCACGGCACAGTACCCGCGCAGAGATTGAGAACCTGTGCTTGAATCTCACTCGCGCGTTCATCTCGAGTCTGAGTTGCGATGATCCCCGGTTATTTGATACGACCTTACAGCAGCTCTTTGATTGGCTGGAGATTCACGGCGAAGAGGCCTACGCGTGGCACGCCGCGCTCTCGACCTTGCGCCGCGAGTTATTCAACCTCCTGCCGATGATTCCCGGTGCGAACTTCAGTTTCGCGGATTCACTGATTGATCGCGCCCGCCTCGAAATCGACGAACAGGTGCAGCGTCAAGCAACCGACACACTGCTGCGGCACATGGAGATGTCGAATCGACTGGGGTTGATGACATCTCAATTACTGACGATGCTCGATGTAGCCGACAGTGCGAACATCCTGGCTTATCATCTGCCGCAGTTAGGACTCGAACATCTTTTGGTCGCGTCCTATGTGCCGCACGACGATGATCCGCAGTCGCACTCCACCGTCTTGCTCGATGCCGGGTTAGCCAGGAGTAATATCGGCTGCCAGTTTCCCACGCGTGAATTCCCGCCACCGGGGCTCTATCCAGCGGATACATTTCAACTTGCCGTGCTGCCGTTAGTGATCGACGATCGAACAACCGGCTTCGTCGCCTTTAGCGCGACCAATCTCGATCCCTGCGCGGCAATCGTACACAACCTTGCCTCCGCATTACGCACCAGCCGATTGTATCGTGAAGCGCTGGAGGGACGGCAACTGGCTGAAGAAGCGAATCGCTTAAAGAGCCGCTTCTTGTCGATGGTCAGTCACGAGCTGCGAACGCCACTGAGTTTGATCGTTGGCTTGAGCGAAATGGTCGTGCGCGAGCAGCGCGAGAAAACTGAACTGCCCAACGCGGTGCTGCGTGACGTGCAACAGATCAACGCGAGCGCCCAGCATCTGGCCCGCCTGATCGGCGACGTGCTCGATTTGGCCAGCAGTGAAGCGGGTCAGTTGCGTATCCTGCGCGAGCCGCTTGATCTGGCGGAGGTGCTGCGCGTAGCGGCCACCATCGGCGAACAGCTGGCGCATGACAAGGGTTTGACCTGGCACGCGCAATTGCCGGCGCATGGACCGTGGGTGCTTGGCGATCGAACCCGCCTGCGGCAAGTGACGCTTAATCTGATCAGCAACGCCGTCAAGTTTACATCGTTAGGCACGGTCACACTGGAAGTCAAAGTCGACGCACAGCAGGCAACCATCGCGGTCAGTGACACGGGGATCGGCGTTCTGCCTTCGGAGCAAGCGAATCTCTTTCGCGAGTTTCATCGCACCGAGCGCACGATTCAGGCGGGCTACGGTGGTCTGGGGCTGGGGTTGGCAATCAGCAAGCAGTTGGTCGAGCAGCATGGCGGCACACTCGACGTACGATCCCCCGGCAATCTCGGTGTCGGCTCGACGTTCTTCTTCACCTTGCCGATCATTTCAAGCGCTGCACCCCCAACCGATTTGACTTCGCTGCCGATCACACTCACCAACTCGGTCGTCGTGTTGACCGATCGGTCCGACACCGCCAATCGGTTATATCCCTATCTGCATGAACGCGGCTTCAACGTTCGCTTGTGCCGTGTAGACGAAGAGGCCGGCTGGCTGCCCCGGCTGATCGCTGCGCCGCCAGTCGCGTTGATTCTGGATGATCAGCTGGCCGCGCGCGAAGGCTGGACGATTATTGGAATGCTCAAGCGCCAGGCGGCGACCGAGCACGTCCCGGTGCTCGTCTATTCATTGGATCTTGAACACGACCAGGGCGAGTTGCTGGAATTGAACTATCTCCACAAGCCGCTGCGTCCTGAACAGTTGGCCCAAGAACTGGCGCGCTATGGCAAAGCCGAAACTGAGCAACGCGTGGTGCTCGTGGTAGACGACGATCCTGGCATCCTCGATTTGCATTGCCGCCTCGTGGAACAGAATGGTTGTCGTGCCATCAAAGCACGCAATGGCCGCGAAGCACTGGATACACTCGAACAGGTTCGGCCTGATCTGATCCTGCTCGATCTGATGATGCCCGTGCTGGATGGCTTTGCCGTGCTGGAGGCACTGCGATCGCGTGAGGCGACACGCGACATCCCGGTGATCATCTTGACGGCGCGGGTGTTATCCGAAGCGGATGTTGAACGCTGCAATCGGGGTGTCGCTGCGATTTTAAGCAAAGGGTTATTCGATGCCGCCGAAACGCTCAAACACATTGAAGCGGCATTGGCGCGGCAGCACACGCTGGGCAGCTCGACACAGCGCCTGATCCGCCGAGCGATGGCGTTCATTCACACGCATTACGCCGAGCCGCTCAGCCGTGAAGACATCGCCAGTCATGTCGGTATCAGCGCCGATTACCTGACGGATTGTTTTCGGCAAGAGCTGGGCGTAACCCTCATCACCTACCTCAACCGCTATCGCATTCGGCAAGCACGCGAACTGTTGGAGAACACCGACCTGAAGATCACCCAGGTCGCACTCGCGGTTGGCTTTTCGGAAAGCGCGCACTTCACTCGAACATTCCAGCGTGACGTTGGCGTAGCGCCGCGCGCCTATCGTCATGGCAAACGCGGACAGAAACTTGAGGTGTAGGAGGCCCGTGGGTGAAACGAAGTTCGCTCCACCCACGGTGTCGTGTGAATGACGACCTTACGGCGTCCACTTTATTGAAGGATTGATGTTCCCCGTCCAGTTAAAGATCGCCTGGTTGTCCCACTCATCCCCTGAGCCGGAAATATTAGTCGGATCCCAGCCATTGCCCGGGGTAGCTACCCAGGTCGGCTCCCAATAAAACACGCCAATCGCACCACCCGCTCGCGCTGCCGCCTGAACGGCGTTGAAGTTGTTAGCCTGCCCAGCCCAGGAGGCCGGATAGCCAGAGCACGGCGTCGAAGAGGAAATGCTGTTTGCCGTGCTGTCCGCGAGCTTGGCCCAATGCCCGCTCTTCCGCGCAAAACTCAATCGTCCAACGCCCGTTGGCACACCGCAAATTGCGATCGATTTTCATATTGCAAACATCGCGGCTCCTAAGTGGGCGGCGCACCAGGAAACGAATGATCAGGCTGCGCTGGGCTTTCAAGGCGACAGCGATCCGAGCGTTGATCGAAGTCGGCGGGATATAAGCCAATGCAGCCAGGCCCGGATATTCGGATAAACCGACCTGTTCGATGATAGCGAGCGAGTGGCCGGCTTTGTGCATGTCACGATTCATCGCGAGTTTGCCCCTTATCTCGACTGTTGAGCGTGATGCTGGGATGAGGATGAACAGCGCCAAAAGAAAGCGGCCATTCCTGCTTAGGCAGGAATGGC
>JADGQE010000337.1 GCA_017882055.1 Thermoflexales bacterium | reverse complement strand
GAAATGTTTGGTGATAACCTATCAAACGAAAATATCACTATCTGCTTGAACACGTCAAATAGTCCCTTCCACATTTTGGCAACCAAATCCATTGCTGATTTTCATTTTAACGGCGACTCGCAATGCCTGCCGCTCTATCGCTACACCGCCGACGGTGAGCGCGTGGACAACATCACGGATTGGGCGCTGGCGCAATTCAAAAGCAAATATGAAGGCGGAAGCCGGAAGGCTGAAGGCAGAAGGATGAAGGATGAAAAGCGGACCAAAGCTTCATCCCTCAGCCCTCATCCTTCATCCCTCACCAAAGAAGACATCTTCCACTACGTTTACGCCGTGCTGCATCATCCCGCGTATCGTGAAAAATACCTGCTCAACCTCAAGCGCGAATTTCCCCGCATCCCGTTCTATGCAGACTTCTGGCAGTGGGCCACATGGGGCAAGCAGTTGATGGACTTGCACCTGAATTACGAGCAGGTGAAGCCGTTCAAGTTGAAGCGGGAAGATAAAGACCTCGAAGACCATGCGTCATTGCGAGCCGCGCAGCGGCGAAGCAATCTCAAGGCCAATCAACCAAAGATTGCTTCGGCGCATCCTTCGACTCCGCTGCGCTCCGCTCAGGACGCGCCTCGCAACGACGATCTCCCTGCGCCCAAACCCCGTCTCATCGCCCGCAAAGACAGCGGCGTGATTGAAGTCGATAGCATCACCACGTTGCGCGGCGTGCCGCCTGAAGCGTGGGACTATCGCCTGGGCACATACAGCGCGTTGGACTGGGTGTTGGAACGCCACAAAGAACGCACGCCCAAAGACCCCACCATCCGCGAGAAGTTCAACACCTATCGCTTTGCGGACTACAAAGAAGACGTGATCGATCTACTGGGCCGTGTGTGCGCGGTCAGCGTGGAGACGGTGAAGATCATTCGGCAGATGCCTGGGTAGGGGCGAGGCAGTCTTCATTTCCATCTCTGCTCGATTCATGCTATAACATCCACAATTGATAGTTCAGAAGTTGCTGCATCTCTCCCGATGCCTGCTACCAACGTAGCAACTTTTGAGTAACTGGTAGCAACCGTTGAGCAACCGGTAGCAACCGTTGAGCAACCGGTAGCAGCCTTTGAGTAACTGGCAGCAACCGTTGAGTAACCCGTAGCAACTTTTGAGTAACTGGTAGCAATCGTTGAGTAACTGGTAGCAACTCTTGAGTAACCCGTAGCAACCTTCCAGCGAGCGACAGCCGTTTTCAGACGGCTGAATCAAAATACTTTCATTCAGGAGGCATCCCCCATGGCACGTCCCAAAGCATCCGCCGCCCAGCAGTTGAACGCCGCGCAACTGGCCATTGCCAACTCCCTGGCCGACCCGGAGATCAAAGCCGCCGTCGCACAGTTCGGCTACCCGACGGCGAAGTTGAACAAGGGCAAGAGTCTGTACGAGGCTGCCCTGGCCGCCGTCAACGCGCAGAAGTCGGGCAAGGGTACGCAGAAAGACACCACCGCCCAATTAAAAGCGGCCCTGATCGACGCCCGCGATGCCTATCAAGCGCTGGCAAAAGTGGCGCGGGCTGCGTTGAGCAAAGAAGACTTGACCACGCTGGGCATCGCGGGCAAAGAGCCGCGCAGCACCGCCGCCTTCATTCAAGCGGGCTACACGCTGTTCGACAATGCCGGGGAGGTGGCGGCGCTGGCCGACTTCGGTTACGACGCAGATCGCCTCACCGCCGAGCGCGCCAAGATCGAAGCTTACGATCAGGCCAATCAAACGCAGGAGATGGCGAAGGGTTCAGCGCAGCAAGCCACGCAAGATCAAGACGCCGCCCTCGCCGCGCTGAGCGATTGGGTGGCGCAGTATGTGAAGATTGCCAAGGTCGCGCTGCGCGGCAAGAAACAATTGCTGGAGAAGATCGGCGTCATAGCGCGCACCACCAAGACGGCGGCTCAACGCGCTGCACCGAAGAAAGCCGCGGCGACGAGAGCTGCGAAGAAGTAAGCCATCATGACGGTAGGGGCGAGGCATTCGCAAAGTGATCACGATCGATCGTGGCACCTCGCGTGGTAGACGCGCCGATCGACCTCGATCATGTGACGAATGCCTCGCCCCTACGACAATCGATCAAGGCTTTGATTGGCGTTGACGCCGAGTGGAAACGATTCGACAAGCCTCATCCACATAAAAAGTCTCCTCGTCGAAGATGTTGACTTCTAAAAATTTCGGTGTATACTCAACATACATTACAGCCCGTGGATAGTACCGCTTGCCGAGAGTGAGCGGGGAAATACCATCCACAATTATTACCCCAGGGAGCGCTAAAACGCTCCCTGAATTGTTTATACGGAGGAATCAGCATGTGTGCCACCCCGATATGAAAACGAGCGGTGACACTTCTGAAAGCCTCATCCAAATAAAAATCCCCTCGTCGGAGGGGACTTTCGTTGTATGCAAAACGATTGAACGATCGCCCTGCTCAATTTGGCCATGAGTTCGCGGCCTATCACCCCTTCATGCCTGCTGCGGAACGTGTCAATCCAAAATCAGCAATCTAAAATCCAAAATCTAAAATCTGCCTATTGTCCCGTGCCCACTTTGAAAATCGCCTGCCACGGCTGATAGCGGGTAAAGACCGTGTCGTCCGAGACCAGCACGCCGCCGCGTGTCACCGTGCGCTTGACGGTGACATCCGCGCCATTGGCGGCATAATCGACTTGCTGGCGCTGGCCGGCCGGCAGCGTGGGATCTTCTTCGATCTTATCGGGTGGATGCGGCACCACGTTCTCGATGATGGGATCAGACACGGTGATCTGCCGCCCATCGTTGGTGCTGTAGAATTTGAAGGTCAGGCGGCCCGCTTGATTATTCGCATACGCTTCGATCAACAGATGATACGGCGTGTCATTCTTGAATTTGAAATCGACCGAGGGGCTGAACACGGTCGCATCGAGGCCGGGTCCGAAGCCAGGCTCGTACCAGCCCACGCGATAGGCATGCGGCCAGCGCTCGATGATGGGAAAGCCCGCAAAAAAAGCCGCCCGGAAAGCCGTCGTCGAAACCTGGCACACGCCGCCGCCCACGCCTTTAATCGTCAGGCCGTTGGCGATAATCAACGCTTCCGCATAGCCGGTATCCAGGCTCACGTCGCCCAGATAATTATCGAAGGAAAAAGTCTCACCGGGCTTGATGATGATGCCCTGAAAGCGCGCCGTCGCCGCGCTGATATTGGTCATGCGTTCCTTGCTGGAGCCCAGATAGGAAGTCTGCCCGGTTGCGATGAGCTGCGTGATACCGATATCAGCCGCTTTGGTGGTATCGACGAAATCGGGCGGCTGCACTTTAACTGCCAGGGCCACACGATGATCGCCGCGCGCAATCGCGTCCGAAATGCGCTGCAGCGTTTCGGTAATATCGAGCGTGCGGCCGATTTTGGCAGGTTGGATCACTTCGAGCTGCTTCGTGTCGTCGTTGAAAGTGAAACGCGCATCTTCGGACGTCCGATTGATCTGCGTGGCCAGATCGGCCAGACCAGCCCGCAAAGAGTCCGTATTGATCCCTAACCGCAGGCCCGTGCCATCGGCGCTGTGTTGAATCTGGATCAGGCCGATCAATTGCTGCGGCGTGAGATCCCAACTGTCGGCTTCATTCGGAGACGCGTTTTCAAGTTGAAGCGTCAAGTTGGACTCCAACACTTTCTGCAGCTGCGCGGCGGCGGACGAAGCATCCGTGATCCTGGGGGCGCGTGGCTCGAATGGCAGCACCAGACGCGACAGCGTGAGCGAACGCGCCATGTCCGACAACATGCCCAAAGCCGCATCGACATCCAGCACGCGGCCCGATTGTGGCGGTGTCACTACGACCTTCAGGCCGTCGAGTTGGATGCCGGCGTCAATCGGATCGCGGTTGAGCGCCGCGGCCAGTTGATTGAAGTAGGCGCGGGCCGCGAGCGGATCAAACGTGACCACCGGCGAACGATTGACGCCGTTAAAGATCACGTTGAAGTGCGCGTCGGGATCGTTGCGGCCCAGCTTAAACGCGGCTTGCACGGTAGCCTGTGGATCGAAGCGGAGTCCCAGTTCAGACGCAGTCGGTGCCCAGACCTTTTCGCCGTCCGTCAGCTGCACGATGGCCGAATTGAAATTGGCGGCGAGGCGCGTATCGAGTTCGGTCGTCGCCAGATCGAGTGTCTTGCCGCCCAGATCGATACCCCAGACCGACACACCGGGCAAAATGCGCACCGAGTAGAAGATCTCAAAGAGGACGACGCCGCTGAGAATCACAATCAGCAGGGTGCCAACCGCCAGCGTACCGACGAGCAACCACGGCACGCGCATCGAGGGACGAAGTTTAGGCAAGCTGGGAGCAGTCGCTGCACTCATAGAGAAGATAATACCACAGCGCCGCACTTCCCTGCAACAAGATCTCTGCGGTTGGTAACTGCTCAGCCTGCGTCACACCGCACTGCACGCAGTGGGTGCAAGTGTTGCGAGCGCTTGCCCATACCCGGCGCAGTGCGCCGGTGGGCCGCCAGGCGTTTGC
>JADGQE010000336.1 GCA_017882055.1 Thermoflexales bacterium | reverse complement strand
ATAATGCGTTTGACGTGCCATTTGGACCAGATGGCGATGCTACGTTGCCAGGCGATTGACTCGGCGTTGATGCTTGAGGTGTCAGTGATGAAGCATCGTTAGGTGACGTTGTTGTTATTGTTATAGTTGGCGTAGGTGCCGCAGTGCCGGCGCCGGGTGAAGATGCGGTTGCATTTGTTGTAACTGGCGCAGTTGCCGTCGAGATGATCTGCGTTGGCGTGTCTGCTGGAGCGAGCGTTTCAGTTGTTGCAACAGTCGCCGCAGCGGTTGCTGTGGCAGTTGTTGCGATAGTTGCCGTGCTAGTTGCCGCGACCAATTGGGTCGGCGTTGAGGTCGGCTCATTAGTTGGCAAAGTGGTCGGCGTCGACGTGGGGTTGGCAGGCGGCGGCTTTGGCGTGTTTGTTTGAGGGTTAGGCGTGTTTGTTGATACTTTCGGCGTTCGGGAGGGAAAGCTTTGTCCGTTGACGGATGGATTTCCAGTTGTAGCCCAGGCTGCCAAATGCGTCATATTGGCGAGTACGATCATGATCAAGCCTACAGCGATGAGCGGGGTGATCCAGCGTTTAGATGGCATTTTCTTCTCCTCAAATGTGCGTGCGGTGTCGAACGCTCGTTGTCGATTAATGGGGTTCGGCTACCAATCGGACTTCGATTCTCTGATCAATATTGAATGGCAGATCCATGGTGATGAAGTGGTCCCCGATTAAGCCGGGCGCGGGTTGCGCAGAAGCGAATCGAAGACGATTAGGCCAGTTGAGTGTGAAATGGATCGGCCTGTCGCTTGCGCCAGGCTGCTTTTGCAGCAATAGGCGATATAAGGTTTGATTACCTTCTTGGGCGATTGCGTTGGCTGGTAATATATAGCTCAGGCTCATTTGCAGCGATTGCCCGCGTTCCACAACGAACAGTGTGCCAAATACAGTTTTGCTCAATTCGGTTGTGATGTCCAGCGAGCCATCGGTGGCGCGATGAGTCACCAGGTATGCGGCTGGCACAGGATACTTCGAAGCAGAGATCAGCTGCGCCCCGGCGGGCACGAGCATCCGCATATAGTCCCAATAGCAGCGATTGATGAGTAAAGCGTACGTCAGTTGACTGTCGTAGCTGGGAAAATGGTCGCAGCCAGGTTGGGGTGTGTTGTTATTCTGATAGGTGAGGTTGGCACTTGCCTCGATCTGGCCGTCAGTTTGCAGGGTAACTGAGTAGGCCAATGACTGCGTGATCACCGCATTGACTTTGTTATAGCCCAGGTTGGAATCAACCACCATGAGATAGTCCCCGGCCGTCGATTGAAGCGCGCCATTCCAGGTCGAATCTACCAAGGGCTTATCCAGTATCGGATCGAGCATGGTAAACAGCAGATCGTGGCTATTCAATCGCTCGATCAGGCCGCGCATCAACGTCGGCCAATTGACCTCGCCGGGTGATTGTAAAAGATGCTGCAAAATGGCTTGTGATACTTGCCCGATAAATTCTTTGCGGTGTGGAAACCAACTGGGCAGCAGAGCCGGATCGGCGGGTGGCGCCCAGGCGAGCCGCAGGTAATCGTCGATGTTGTCGACCGTGAGCGGCGGCGCATCGGCGCTAATCGGAATCGGCTCCATGGCCGCGACGATCGATTTGACGACACGCTGGTTCAAAGCTACAACCCCATCAATATCGATGTTTTGTCCGTAAGTGTAAAGACTGGCTGCTTTGCGGGCCGAGGTCGGGAAATCGGGCGACCAGTTGGCGTCGCGGAAGAGCCAGTATTCTAATCCCATATAGTTGAGCAGCGGATCAGGTGGATATTCGTCATAGGGCTTGTTGGTAAAATCGTCGACCAGATTGCCGTCGATCACCGTCATCGTCACGATGCGTCCCGCATCAAGGGTAATCCGCGCTGCGGCGCTGATGAAGCCACCGGTCGGGCGCAGCTCGTCTTCGTTTTGCAGCATCACCAAATAAGTGCGCGGTCGATCGACGCCCAGTAGTTGCGGTGCAACCGTGAGCAATCCGAGTCCAGTGCGCGCCAAAGGAAAAGCCGCGTCAAATCGATCGAGCAGTGATCGCGTGCGCGCGGACAAGCTCGATGCATCGATCCGCGGACGGATCGCGGCCACCCGCTCGAATCCGTCTTGCAAGGCGGGCAGGCCGGGTTGCATCTGCTGTGAGAGTTGCGCGAGAGTTTCAAGTGACAACTTGCCGTTCGTGGCGGGCGGCCAGTAGGGCGCGATCGTTTTCAGGGCATTATCGGCGATGTCGGCCAGTTCGAGTGCCATGTCGAACAAAGCAGGCGCCGATCGAACTTCGCCGCCGATCGACGGCAGCCAGCCAAAGGCCGGCGAGATAGCCAGCAGCGGACCGGCGTGGCTGTGCAGCGCCAGCAGATTTCCGTGCAAAGCGGCCATGCGCTGTTGAATCAACGGTACATCGATCTTTTGCGGATCGATGGGACCGGGTAAGGTCGAGAAATAGTCTTGCAGCGCTTGCACGTCGTCGCGCAAAACCAGCACGTCACGCGCCAACAGGCCGAGCCAGGCCAGTATGATGGCCGCGACGATCAGAATGACGATCGTTCGGCGGCGAAGACGTTTAACAGGTTTGGCACAAGAAATCACGCAATCCTCATTGGCACAGACATACTGGCGGGCTTCATCGAACGCCGTTTGGACACGTCATCTCCTGCGTGTCCGGATCGATCTCGCAGACGGGGCGCGTCGGATTCGCCGCGGCCAATCGAACGCGCCAGGTGGCTTCCGGATCGAAGGGTGGCATGTTCGGCGCGTGACCTTGATCGAGCACGGCTGGCGTATACCATTCATAGCCGGCCAGCCGCGCGTCGATAATGGCTATATCCTGGCGCTGTGTTTCGACCCCACGATAATACCACAAGCTGGAGGTTTGACCATCGTTCGATGTGATCAGGATCGCATTGTCTGGCGCAGCCGCCAGAGCGGTGTGAGCAAAATCCTCGGCAGTTCGATCGGCGCTTAGATCCATCACGTTGAACTGAGTGACAATGATCCAAATGGGGCCAAAGATCATGAGCAACAGAAGGATGAGGGATGAGGGATGAAGGATACGAATCGATGAATGAACGAAGAAGCGACTGCTGACCCAATGGATCAGGCGCAGGCTGCCACACGCCACGGCCCATGCGCCGAAGAGCCAGACCGGGATCAAATAGAGATCGGAATCGATCGTGTTGTAACTTAAGGCGAAGAGCGCGTACAGTCCGATCGGCAGCGCGAGCCGGCGCCAGTTTTTGTTCGGGCTGATCAAGGCGCGCTGAAGGCCGATCGCACCGGCTAATACGCCCGGCCAGCCGAACTGCGCGACCAGCAACTGCGCGAAGGCGATCAAGCGTTGTGGATAGTGATCGAGCGGCACGGCGAAAACGTAGCCGCGATACATTTCGGCGGTGATCTGCGCAATGAAATTGGGTACGTTAACGGCGTTGCCCCAGTTGACGGGCGGATGTGTACCGGCGCGGATCGGCACGAGCAGGTAGACGCTTAGGCCGAGTAGGAAAGCGATTGCAAATTGCAGATTGCTAAATACCAAATGCTGATTGCCGGCTGCTAATCGCCGCCATGTGAAAAATATCAACGGCGCAAGCGCGATCAGAGTTGCCAGATTGCCCAGACCGAGTCCCCACACAAACAAAGCGATGGCGAATTGGTTGGGAAGGATTGCTTCGTTGCGAAACAGCGTCGGCGTGAGCAAATAGATAAGCGTTGCGGCAAACAGCGCATTGAGCGCGTGCACTTCGGCGATGGTCGCTTGCCCCCATACCATCGGTGCAACTGCAAAGGTCAAACCGCCAATGATGGCGACGCCCGCACGGGTCAACCAGGTGAGGCTAAGGGGAGAAGTGTCTATCGCTCGAAAGATGCCCAGCGTTGTCAACGCAGCGGCGAGTGCCATGCAGACCGCTGACATCACGTTGAGCCGATAAGCAACATTGCCGATCGGGAGTTGGGCAAAGAGATAACCCAGCGTAACGTAGGTCGGGTAGCCGGGCGGATGTGCAACGCCGAGTGTTGCCGCGGCAACGGTCAGTTCGCCGCCATCAGTGCCGTTGTGCGCCCAGGTAATGGTCGGCGCGAGCGTGCGTATATATAACCACAGCGCCGCGATGAACACGATCGCTGCGACTGACGCTAACACTAAGGAATCTGGTTTCCGTGGCCCGGTTACTTCGTATTTCACACTTGGTTTCTTCGAGGAAGCAGATTGAAGCGAATCAAGCCGATGGTTAATCCCGCGCCAAGGCCGAACGCCCGCAGCCCAATCATCAGCGGCGCGACGCCTAGCACTGCGGCATCGCGCCGGGCGATTTTGATCAGCAGCGGCAGCATCGTGCTGAGGAGCAATAGCCACGCACTGACCGC
Organism: Thermoflexales bacterium; assembly: GCA_017882055.1. Lineage (GTDB taxonomy): Bacteria > Chloroflexota > Anaerolineae > Fen-1058 > Fen-1058 > JADGQE01. The sequence continues at coordinate 153 of JADGQE010000336.1, read as the reverse complement.
TAACACGGCGAAGCCTGGCACCAGAATCGTTAACAAGGTAGCGTCGATTGCGATTGCCAGCAAAACAATCTGCACCTTGATCGATTGCGGTGTGTGCGAATCTTTGATCGCTTTGCCGGGATGTCGTCGCAGCACCAGCGGTTTCCAGTAGCC
>JADGQE010000042.1 GCA_017882055.1 Thermoflexales bacterium | reverse complement strand
TCACTGCTGCTCATGAGATTGGCCTTTCTTTCGGTTTGGTGTGGTGACCACCCATTATGCCAATTTCATGAGCAGATTGCAAAGTGTTAGCTACTCAGCAGGCGTTACCTACTTTCCGCCTCTCGCCTAAGGGATTAACCATGTCCACACTTCTCATCCGCAACATTCACACATTGATTACCATGCAGGCTGATCGGCAGCCGATCAGCGATGGCGCGATCTTCGCGCGCGGCAACTCGATCGAGTACGCTGGCCCGACGGCTGATCTTTCGCCCGATCGTGCTGCCGCTGATCGCATCATCGACGGCAGCGGGATGATCGTCATGCCCGGCATGGTCAACACGCACCATCATCTGTATCAAACACTCACGCGCTGCATCGCCGTGAATTCGGGCCTGTTCGACTGGCTCAAGACGCTGTATCCGATCTGGGCGCGGATGAATGGCGAAGCGGTCTACATCAGCGCGCTGACAGGCATGGCCGAATTGATCCTCAGCGGCTGCACCACGTCGAGCGATCATTTGTATCTCTTTCCCAACGGCGCGAAGTTGGATGATGAGATTCGGGCCGCGCAGGAAATCGGGCTGCGTTTCCACGCCGCGCGCGGATCGATGTCGCTGGGTGAAAGCCAGGGCGGCTTGCCGCCCGACAGCGTGGTCGAAGACGAGCGATCCATTCTAAAAGACTGCGTGCGCGTCATCGAGCAATATCACGATCCTAAACCGGGCGCGATGATTCGCGTGGTCATAGCCCCCTGCTCGCCTTTCTCCGTCACGCAAGATTTGATGCGCGACGCGGCGGCTCTGGCCAGGCAATACAACGTGCAACTTCATACGCATCTGGCGGAGACCTTTGACGAAGATGATTTCTGCAAGCAGATGTTCGGCGTCTTGCCGGTCGAATATGCCGAGCGCGTCAACTGGCTGGGCGATGACGTGTGGTACGCGCACAGCGTCCATGTGCGGCCACAAGATATCGATCTGATGGCGCGCACACAAACAGGCGCTGCACATTGCCCCACCAGCAACATGCGCCTCGCGTCCGGCATCGCGCCTATTCGAGCGATGATCGACAAAGGCGTGCCGGTCGGCCTGGGCGTGGACGGCAGCGCCAGCAATGATGGATCACACATGCTGTATGAAGCTCGTCAAGCGATGCTGCTGCAAAGAGTTATGGGCAATCCAGCTGGCCTCACCGGCCTCGAAGCGCTGGAACTGGCCACGCTCGGCGGCGCCAAGGTGCTGGGCCGTGACGACATCGGCTCGATCGAAGCGGGCAAGTGCGCGGACTTCATCGGCTTCAAGCTGAATCGATTGGACTATGCCGGCGCGCAACATGATCCGCAAGCGGCCCTGGTGTTCTGCGCCCCTCAGAAAGTCGATCTGTCGGTGATCAATGGTAAGATCGTCGTAGAAGATGGCGAACTGCGCACGATCGATGTCGGCCAGGTCATCGAGCGGCACAATGCGATTTCGAAAAAGTTGATCAACGGTGATTAGGCGATTAGGCAACTGGTGATTGGTGATTGGTGATTGGTCAACCAGTTGACCAATCAACCAATTAACCAGTTGACCAATTGACCAGGTAGTGAGGAAACGAATGGAACTTGCTGAGTTCATCAAAGTGGCCCGCGGCGACGAGCCGGCAGATCTGCTGCTGAAGGGCGGACAGATTGTCAACGTCTTCTCCGGCGAAGTGCACGCGGCCGATGTGGCCATTGCCGATGGCCGAATTGTGGGTGTTGGCAAAGATTACGCGGCCAAAGAAACGATCGATGTGACAGGCCAGGTGATTGCGCCCGGCTTCATCGACGCGCACGTCCACATCGAATCGAGCATGGTGCCGCCGCCGGAGTTCGCCCGTGCCGTCGTGCCGCGCGGCACGACCACCGTGATTGTCGATCCGCACGAAATTGGCAATGTGCTCGGCCTCGACGGCATCCGCTACATGTTTGATGCTGCCAAGTACAATCCTCTGAGCATGTACGTCATGGTTCCATCATGCGTGCCTGCCTCCGATATGGAAACATCCGGCGCGACCCTGCGCTCGTATGACATCGAGTCTCTCAGAGACAATCCGTGGGTGCTGGGCCTGGCCGAAATGATGAACTATCCCGGCACGGTGTACGGCGATCAAGAAGTCCTGGCAAAAATCAAAGCCTTTAACGGCAAAGTGATCGACGGCCACGCACCCGGCCTGTCCGGCCGGCTGCTCAACGCTTACACCGCCGCCGGTATCGGCTCCGATCACGAATGCACCACTGTCGAAGAAGCGCGCGAGAAACTGCGGCTGGGCCTGACGATCTTCATCCGCGAAGCGACGACGGCCCATAACCTCGAAGCGCTGTTCCCGCTGATCACACCGGTGAATGCGCGGCGCATTTGCTGGTGCACCGACGATCGCCAACCGTCCGATTTGCTCGATCTGGGCGGTATTGATTATTTGATCCAGCGATCGATCGAACTGGGCCTCGACCCTATCACCGCCATCCGGATCGGCACGATCAACCCCGCCGAATATTTTGGCCTCCACGATCGCGGCGCGATCGCACCCGGCCGCCGCGCGGATCTCGTCATCGTAGACAACCTGAGAGAGATGCAGGCCCGCCTGGTCTTGCGCAGCGGCCTGGTCGTGGCGCGTGATGGCGAGCTCTTGCCCTACGACAAACCCATGCGTGACATTCGCGTTCGCAGTTCGATGAATGTGGATTGGGACAAGATCAATTTCCGCGTGGAAGCGCAGGGCCGCAAAGCCAACGTCATCGGCGTGATCCCGGATCAAATTGTCACCGAGCACCTGATCGAATACCTCACCCTCGAACACGGCGAAGCGGTACAGGATCCCGGCCTCGATCTGTTGAAGATCGCCGTGATCGAACGGCACGCGCATACCGGCGGGCATACCGTGGGTTTCGTGAAAGGTATCGGGCTGCGGCAGGGCGCGATTGCCTCATCGATCGCGCACGATCATCACAACCTGATCGTCATCGGCGCGGATGATTTCTCGATGATGACGGCCGCTCATGCGGTGAGCAACACACACGGCGGGATGTGCGTCGCCTACAAACGCGATGTCATCGCCCAACTGCCCTTGCCCATCGCCGGGCTGATGTCCGATCAGCCCATCGAGCAAGTCCGGGCCGGCATGGACGATTTGCTGCGGGCCGCGCACCAGTTAGGCACAACTTTGCACGACCCCTTTATGACCATGTCATTCCTGGCACTGGCGGTGATTCCGGAACTCAAGATAACCGATCAAGGACTGGTCGATGTCGTCAAGTTCCAGAAGATTCCGCTGTTTGTCGAGTGACAGATGACCAGTTCACAAAGCGACATCTGGTCAGTTGGCAAAACGACTTTTCTCGATTACAATGATTTCGTTCGGTCTGGCAGGCCGCGGGAGAAGGTACGACGCGATGCGAAAGTTGCCGAAGCAGGATCAATGTAAACCACCGGCCGTCGTGATCGCGTTAGATACTGCGAACACGATGGTCGGTTCTGTTTAGGCCAGGCAACCGATCAATTTGGCCCAGCCAATCACCAGTTGACCACGCAACCGTTTGAGCCGTTAACCTCAACCATGAAAACGACGGAACTGGTAGCCTACCTTAACGAGTATCTCCACATTGCTGAGGCCGACGATCGATCGAATAACGGCCTGCAAGTAGAAGGTGCGGATGAGGTGACACGTGTGGCTTTCGCCGTGGATGCCTGTCTATCTGCCTTTCAGGCGGCGCGCAAACTCAATGCGCAGATGTTGATCGTGCATCATGGTTTGTTCTGGAGCGAAGTCAAACTCGTCACCGGCCCGCACTTCGCCCGCATCAAAACACTGCTCGAGGGCGGCCTCAATCTCTATGCGGCGCATCTACCGCTCGATCAGCATGCTGAAATCGGCAACAATGTAGAGTTATGCCGGTTGCTGGGCTTGATCGATGTGCAACCGTGGGGGCAATATAAAGGGCAATCGGCGGGTTATGGCGGATCGCTGCCGCAGCCACTGCCCTTGTATGAACTAGCGGCTCAGATCGACGGCATCTTCGTCACCCAATCCCGCGTGCTGAACTTTGGGCCGCCGATCGTCGATCGGGTGGCGGTCTGTTCAGGCGGCGCGTCGTCTTTGATTCCGCAGGTCCATGCGGCCGGCTATGTCACTTACTTCAGCGGGGAAACATCGCACACGCATTACCATGATGCCAAAGACTATGGCCTGAACGTGATCTATTCCGGGCACTATATCACCGAGACAGTAGGACTCAAAGCGTTGGCCCGGCAGCTGGAACAGCAGTTTAATTTGCAAACCGTATTCATTGATCTGCCAACGGGGTTATAAAAGCAACTGGGAAACCGGGCAACTGGTCAACCCATGCACCGCGCTGCGGAGCAGGGCAGATGTTGGTTGCTCAGTTACCAGTTGACCAATCACTAATTGGTCAAGTAACTAATAACCCAAGGAGGTGACTACCCAAACCAATTCGCAGCAACGGTAAGCGTCGTTTCAGATCCCATCTATTGACTAGGAGGAGTAACCATGTCTGCAACAAAGAGGATGTTTACGATTATCGCTGTGCTGACGATCGTATCGATGATCGTCACGGCCTGTGCAACAGCGACACCGGCGCCGGCCACGCAAGCGCCTGTCGCTCCTGCACAACCCACTGCCACGACTGCTCCCGCGCAGCCTGCAGCGACAGCCGCGCCCCCGGCGCTAACGATCCCCGATATTCAGCAGGGCAAATTCAACGTGGCCGTGGTTCTGGTTGGCTTCCATGCCGACGGCGGTTGGTCTCAGGCGCATACGGAAGCCGCGCAGTGGTTGACGACGCAAGACCCCACGATTGCGGTGGCTTACCTTGACACTGTCAATCCTGGCCCCGATGCCGAATCGGCGATGCGCCAGCTCGCGCGCAAGGGCTTTGACCTCATCATCGGCACCACCTTTGAATATGGCCCGACGATGGATACACTGTCGCAGGAGTTCCCCAAGGTCAACTGGCTGCATGTCTCGGGCTACCGCAACAATAGCACCAACTATGGCGACCTGTTCGGCTCCATGGAGCAAATGAAGTACCTGGCGGGCATGGTCGGCGGGGCGCGCGCCAAGGCCGATGGCAACACCAAGCTCGGCTATGTCGCGCCGTGGCCGCTGCCCGAAGTGATCCGTCTGGGCAACGCCTTCATGCTGGGCGTCAAGCAGACCTGCCCTGAGTGCACCATGGAAGTCCGCTGGATCAACACCTGGTACGATCCCGACAAGGAAAAGCAGGCGGCGCAGTCACTGCTTGATGCTGGGGTCGACATCGTACTCGTCGGTTCCGACACGCCGGGTCCACTAACAGCAGCAGCGAATGCCGGCAAGTGGGCGTTCACCTACGACTACATCAACTCCTGCCAGCCCGCTTCGGCCAAATGCCTCGGCACCCCCTACTGGAACTGGGGACCCGCGTATCTCGACATCATCAAGCAGATCCGCGCTGGCACCTGGAAGCCTAAATTTGACTTCCGGGACGCCGCCGCCGGCATCGTCGGCTTCTATGGCTTCATGCCAGGCCAGACACCTCAGCCCGGCGTGCCCAAGGATGTCATTCCGCAGGTGCAAGCGAAACTCGCCGACATGCTGGCGGGCAAGTTCACCGATCAGGACATCTTCAAGGGCCCGCTCAAGGACAACACCGGCAAGATCATCATCCCCGACGGGAAGACGTTGACGGTCGAAGACCTGTTTGGGATTGATGCCGCGACGATCAAGTCCAGCAACCTCACCGGTTACACGCCGTGCACCTACTGCATGAACTGGCTGGTGGACGGCATTCAGGGCACGATCCCGGCTATGTCCAGCCAGTAATAACGGTAATCTAATCAACCCAGTGGCGCAGGAGTCAGCACTCCTGCGCCACTCATTCTCGTGATCGATTCACGAGGAGATTTTATGACTGAAGCCATCAACGCGATTGAAATGCACTCCATCGTTAAACGTTTTCCCGGCGTCGTCGCGAATGACCACGTTGACTTTGCCTGTCAAGTCGGTGAGGTGCATGCACTGCTGGGCGAAAACGGCGCAGGCAAGAGCACCCTGATGAATGTGCTGGCGGGTATGTACCGTCCCGAAGCCGGGGAGATTCTCGTTAGCGGCAAACGAGTTGTCTTGCATTCACCGCAAGAGGCCATCGCACACGGCATTGGAATGGTGCACCAGCACTTTATGCTCGTACCGCCACACTCGGTTGCAGAGAACATCGTGCTGGGGCTTAACCAGCCGCGCTTTTTGCTTAACTTGTCGCACATTGAAGAGCAGGTCGCCGCCCTCAGTGAACAATATGGCTTGAGTGTGAATCCACGGGCGAAAATCTGGGAACTGTCGGTGGGCGAACAACAGCGCGTCGAAGTGCTCAAGATGTTGTATCGCGGCGCGAAGGTCCTGATCTTAGATGAACCGACCGCGGTCTTAACGCCGCAAGAGGTTGAAGTCCTCTTCCACACACTCCGGGATATGACGAAACGCGGGCACTCCATTGTCTTCATCTCACATAAACTCGATGAGGTGGTTGCGATTGCTGATCGGGTGACGGTACTGCGGCGCGGCAAAGTGACAGCGGCCAATGTGCCGGCCAAGGGAACGACTAAAGCCCAGCTCGCTCAGCTAATGGTTGGACGTGAAGTTCTATTCCAAGTCGATAAGAAGAAGGCGCAGCCGGGTGATGTGGTACTGGCAGTCGAGGGCTTATGCGCCGACAACGATCGCAGCTTACCGGCCTTGCGTAATGTATCCTTGCAAGTCCGCGCGGGCGAGATCGTCGGCGTCGCCGGCGTGGCCGGTAACGGGCAACGCGAATTGGCTGAAGCACTCACCGGCCTGCGCCGCCCCACAGCGGGCAAAATGACACTGGGCAAAATTGCGTTGGACCGCCACACTCAATGGCTGAAACTCGGCCAACAGCTGGCCCACATTCCGGAAGATCGAGCCGTGTTTGGAAGTGTGGCTGAGTTGAGTGTGGCAGAAAATCTGATCCTAAAGCGTTTCTACCGTCCGCCTATTTCATCAGGCTGGTCGATCAATGCATCGGCGGTGCGTCAGAACGCCGATCGGCTAGTCGTGCAATATCAGATTGCCACGCCGACGATCGAGACACCGGTACGCATGTTGTCGGGCGGCAATCTGCAAAAAGTGATCCTGGCCCGCGAAACATCGGAGCGCCCGTACTTGATGGTCGCCGTTCACCCCACGCGCGGATTGGATATTGGCGCCACCGAGTCGGTGCATAAACTTTTGATAGAACAGCGCGATGCAGATACCGGGATCTTGTTGATCTCCGAAGACCTCGACGAGCTCTTATCTTTGAGTGATCGTCTGATCGTGTTATACGAAGGGCAAATCGCCGGTGAAATGCCGGCCGAAGGGGCCGACATCCATACGATCGGCTTGATGATGGCCGGGGCCAAGGCGGACGCATGAATCAGTTGGCATCTTCCTATCGCATACGCATCGAAACCCGCTTAGACAACCCGGGCTGGACACGCGTGGTATCGTCTATCCTGGGCGTGATCTTGGCGCTGGTCGTCGGCGGCTTCGTGCTTCGCGCGGCCGGAGCAACTGACCCGATCGGAACTTATCAAGAGATATTCAAAGAGGGTTTTGGCACACCGGCCGATTGGCAAGCCGGCGTTACAGCATTGCTCACGAACACTGATTGTCCAAAAGGACTGCTATGCTTTGGTCCGCTCTCCGACACGCTGGTTAAAACCTCGCCCATACTACTGACCGCCCTGGCGTGCATCCTGGCCTTCCGCATGAAACTGTGGAACATCGGCGCAGACGGCCAAATGTTTATGGGCGCCTGGGCAGCCACGGCAGTGGCTATATTCATTTTTCCCCCTGGCACAGATCGCGTGCTCATGCTGGGGGTGATGGCGTTGGCTGGCATTCTGGCGGGTTTCATATACGGCGCGATCCCCGGTTTCCTCAAGGCCCGGCTCAATATCAACGAGATCATTATCACCTTAATGCTGAACTATATTGCCTACAAGTGGTTGGAATATTTCGTCGTCGTTGGGCCGTGGAGCATCGGCGACTTCGAATCAACCGGACGTTTTCCAGTCTCGGCCACCTGGCCGCGCCTGACTGAAGCCGCCAAAAGTATCCCCGCTCTGTCTGGCTTGACGGCGCATCCGGGCATCTTTCTGGGTATTATCGCGGCCATCGTTTTAGCTTGGATATTCAAACGTAGCCGGTGGGGCTATGAGATTCGGGTGATTGGCAACAACCCGAAAGCCGCGCGCTATGCCGGCATCAGCCTGGCGCGCAATACGCTCCTTGTTATGGGCGTGTCGGGTGCACTCGCAGGGTTAGCTGGAATGAATGAGGTCGCTGCCCTGCGTGAACTCAATGGCCGGTTCCAACGCGGTTTAGGTTTCACCGGCGTCATCATCGCCTGGCTCGCCAGACTTAATCCGCTAGCAGCGATACTGGTTGCTTTTTTGTTCGGCGGGTTATTGGTCGGCACTCAATTGATCCAACCTCAAGGGATCGCTTCGATGCTGCAAGGCGTCATCCTGTTTGTCGTCGTGGGTACAGAATTACTGTTTCGGTATCGTATTCGATTCGAGAAAATAGAACGAGTCGCCATCGCCCCGGAGGCATTACATGACGGCTAATGAACTGATTGCCCTCGCTCTCACGATTGTGTTTGGCGCATTGGTGAGCGGTTCGCCTTTGCTCTTTGCAACGGTGGGCGAGATTTTTTCCGAACGCGCCGGAGTGATGAACCTGGGGATTGAAGGGATGATGTTGGTCGGTGCCATGAGCGGCTTTGCCGTCTGGTTCAAGACTGGCGATGTGCTGTTAGGGTTGATCGCTGGCATGGCCTTTGGCGCGCTTCTCGCGTTGCTTCACGCATTGATTACCATCACCCTGCGGGCCGATCAGGTGGTGAGCGGTCTCGCTGTGACTTTCCTCGGCAGCGGACTGTCGAGTATCCTGGGACAGCCGTATGTAGGACAACGCACGCCGCAACCCACACCGATCGTTTTACCAATCATAGAACAGGTTGCCGCTCAGCAACTTGCGCTCATTATCTTCGGCTTAATCTTTGCGCCTCTAGCCTGGTTTTATTTGCATCGGACTCGTCCGGGATTGAACTTGCGCTCCGTCGGCGAATACCCTTCCGCCGCCGATTCGCTCGGCATCAACGTTTATCGGACACGTTATCTCTATGTGATTTTTGGCGGCGCCATGAGCGGCCTGGGTGGAGCAGCGATGAGCCTCATCACGGATCCTGGCTGGGTCGATGGCAAGACATCGGGGCTTGGCTGGATCGCCGTCGCACTGGTGATCTTTGCGGCCTGGGATCCGATGCGCGGCGTGTGGGTCTCCTATTTTTTCGGACTGCTTCGCCGCCTCCCGCTTGATTTGCAGAATCCGGCGCTGCCACTGATCTCGACGGCGAACAATCCATCGCTGGGCCGGCTGATGGACATGCTCCCCTACCTCGCGACGATTTTCATTTTGATCCTTGGCTCACGCGAAGCGATGCGCAAGCGGCTCGGTTCACCTGCGGCGCTGGGAATACCGTATGTGAGAGGGGAGCGAGGGTTGTGAGGGATGAAGCAGGAGACAATCGTAGGGGCGATGCATTCCCAACCGAATCAATGTTAATTGACAAGCCTGGCATGACCATGGTTCTGATCGGGTGGAATCCTGGTGGGAATGCGTCGCCCTTACTAGCCAAATTATCACTGAGGTGAACCATGGAACTCAAACTCATCCCGATCGACAAACCTGAAGACCTCAATTTCATCCTCGGCCAGTCGCACTTCATCAAGACGGTAGAAGACTTGCACGAGACGCTGGTGCAGGCCGTGCCCGGCATCAAGTTCGGCCTGGCATTCTGCGAGGCGAGCGGCCCTTCATTAGTACGAGCCTCCGGCACCGACACACAGTTAGTCGAACTCGCCCAAAAGAACGCGCTGACGCTCGGTGCGGGCCATGCGTTCATCATCATCCTCGGCGCGGGCTTCTATCCGATCAACGTACTGAACGCCGTTAAAATGTTGCCAGAAGTTTGCCGCATCTTCTGCGCCACCGCCAATCCCACGCAAGTCATCGTGGCCGAAAGCGAACAGGGCCGCGGCATTCTCGGCGTGATCGACGGTGAACGGACGAAAGGCATCGAGACCGAGGCCGATGTGACCCATCGCAAAGAATTCTTGCGGATGATTGGCTATAAGCTGTAATCGAAGCCCGTCGTTCTCACTGGAGAGACAACGTGGTCAATTCAGGATTTAGCCTGCTGGTCGTTCTTTTTGTGGTCGTGGTGTTCGTTCTCGCTCTGGGCGGATCGTATTACAGTCTCCAATCCCGCCGTCGAGCCTGGAATGAACTGGCAAATCGCACCGGATTGACCTTCGAGCCGGGCAGTTTTTGGAGAACGCCCACGGTGACGGGAACCTATCGCGGCCACGCCCTCACGCTCGACACCTTTACACGCGACAGCGGTCATAGCTCAACCAGGGATACTCGCATCATCCTCTTCGTCAACAACCGAGCCAATCTTTATCTGGCGTTGTATGAAAAAACGATCGTCAGCAAGATCAGTAAATTTCTCGGAATGCAGGATATTCAGGTTGGAGACGACGAATTCGATCGACGTTTCATGATCAAAGGCCGCCCCGAAGATAACGTCATGCGGCTGCTCGGCGATAGCGCCCTGCATACCAAGATCATGGACGCGCGGTCGTTCAACGTCGAGGTGGACGGGCGAGAATTGCATTTTGAAGAAAGATACGTCAATCTCGACCTCGATTACGTGCAGTCACTATTCGATCTATTGACGGACATCGCAGTCGGCGTTGAACAGATCGAGGCCAAGGGGTTCAGCCATGTTTGAGCACCGTACTGAAAAACTGCTGCCACGTGCCGCTTTCATACGGCGCATGCTCAAATATGCGCTCGTTTCATTTGGCTTCGTCGTGATTTCGCTGGTGATCGGCATGGCCGGCTATCATCAGTTCGAGGGCATGGGGTGGATCGATGCGTTCGTCAACGCCGCGATGTTGATGGGCGGGATGGGGCCCGTCAGCGAACTACACACAGACGCCGGCAAGCTGTTCGCCGGTGTCTACGCCCTTTACTGCGGGTTGGTCGTCGTGATCGCAATCGGCCTTCTGGTGGCTCCGGTTCTGCATCGCACCTTGCACCACTTTCACGTAGAATCCGAAGCAGACGAGGCTCGCGGCAGCGATACCTGAAAGAAACGGGTTAAGACAAATGAACGAGAAGCGCGAGCCAACTCCAGTTCACGACCAACACCTGGCCAGGGCAATCCGCGCGGCCTGTGTGCGCGCTGCGCAAGCCGCGTATGAGCGCGCTGCCGCAGACGGTTTGTGCGACGAAGGCGCGTGGGAAGTGGCCGTGGATGCCATCCGTGATCTGGACATCGAAGCCGTCCTTCGCAGCCTGACATCGCACTCCAATGAGAATTCCGCTGGCTGAATTTTGCCTATATTGATCGGCTCGTTGACCTCAAGTGTTTTATGCTACAATCAGATCATCATTCGCACTGGAAGATTGCCATGACACCCCCACTAACGGACCTACTTACTCAACTGCGGGATGAGCTTCACCGCTCATTGGGCGATAATCTTGTGCGCGCGACACTCTATGGGTCGCAGGCACGCGGAGATGCAGGTCCCGATTCAGACGCAGATGTACTGATTGTCTTGCGCCACATGAACGAAAGTCAGAATGAGATTATCCATCACATCGCCTACCAAATTATGTGGAAGCATGACTTTCAACCTGTCCTGGCCCTCAACATCATCGATCTCCCACATTACACACTGCTGAGGGAGAACCGGTCGTCGTATCTCGATAACGTCGAACGTGAAGGCAAATCGCTATGGCCGGCAACCTGAACGAGGCTCAGCACTGGCTGGAGCGGGCACGCACGACATTGAAAGCGGTCGAGGCTTTGACCGCCGCAGGCTTGTATGATGATGCAGTGTCACGCGCTTATTACGCCATGTTCTACGCCGTCAATGCCCTGTTGATTCGTGATGGGTTGAATATCGGCGGCAAACATTCTGCGGTAGTCGCTGCGTTTGGCCGCGAGTATGCCAAGACCGGCAAGGTCGATCCCAGGTATCATCAAATGCTCATTCAGGATTTTGAGTGGCGGCAGAAAGCCGATTACGATGTGTACTGGAATGCCGATGAGGAAGCTGCCCGGAAGCGAGCGCAAGACGCACGCGACTTGATAGACCTCGTGACCGATCTACTGACTTGACCCCTTCATTGTCCACACTCAAATGCGTTACGCTCAACCTCCTGAACGATCGGTCGCGTTGGCCGCAGCGCCGCTCGATCCTTGCCGCCCAACTGGCCGAACTTCAACCGGACGTGATCGCGCTGCAGGAAGTGACGCTGCCCGATAACAACGCGCAGTGGCTGGCCGATCAACTCGGCGGCTACGCGCTGCACTTCAGCCCGAAAACCGGCGGCAAGCGCAAAAGAGAAGGTATCGCGCTTTTGAGCCGCCACCCGATCGAACGCGCGGCCACGCTGGACTTACAGACGCAAAGTCGAGTGGCGCAGTTAGTCGAGATCAATTACAATGCTCACTCACTGGCCGTAGTGAATGCGCATCTATTCTGGTGGCCGGGTGAATCGAACGAGCGCAACCAGCAAGTCCGCTTGATGCTCGATTGGTTGAAGGACTACCTGCCGGGCAGAGCCGTCGTGGTTTGCGGCGACTTCAACGGCACGCCGGCATCATCCGCCATCCGGCTGATGCGCCAACGCTTCACATCGGCGTATGCCGCCCGGCATGGGCGCGAACCAGAGTACACGTGTCCCACGCCGCTCGTCGTCAACCAGCCGATCAAAAACGCGCGTGCGGTGCTGCGATCGATCCGGCGCGTGATCATCCAGCTGGCGACCGATCACACTTTCAAGCCGTGGCGCGGCACACTCGATTACATCTTCGTCAACGATCGCGTGCGCGTACTGGAATGTGACGTGACCTTGAACCAGCCTTCGCCCAGTGATCCAACGATTTATCCTTCCGATCATTTCGGCTTAACGGCCACGCTTGAGATTTCGTAGGGCAAGATAACATCTTACGCAATGTGCAACTCTTTTCAGCAGGCCGATTCGTGTCATTCTGAGCGAAGCGAAGAATCCCTACCACGATTGGCACTCGATGCTGACAGACACTGAGATTCTTCGCAAAAAACGCTCAGAATGACACACCGAAGAAGAGTTGCACATAGATGACACCTTGTCTTACAAGGAGACTGGATGAACAACCTGATCGGTTTCAAATGCACAATCTGTGGTCAAGAATACGGGGTTGGCGAAGTCGAGTACGTTTGCCCCAGGCACGGCGATGACGGCATCCTCGATGCCGTGTATGATTACCAGGCCATTGCCAGACAGACCAGCCCGGCCAAGTTGGCCGCACAACAATCCTCGGCGGCGCTCAATCTTTTTCGCTACAAACCGCTGCTGCCGATCGATTCTGAATCGGCTGATTTGCCGCTGCAAATCGGTTGGACGCCGCTGTATCGCGCACCGCGACTTGAAAAGATGCTGGACATCCGCGAAGTGTGGATCAAAGATGATGGCCGCAACCCGACGGCTTCGTTCAAAGACCGGGCCAGTTCCGTCGTCGTCGTCAAGGCGCGCGAACTCAAGCGTGATCTGATCACCACCGCGTCGAGCGGCAATGCGGGCGCGGCCCTGGCCGGCATGGCCGCCAGCATCAACCTGCCCGCCGTCATCTTCGTGCCGCAGACTGCGCCGCAGGCCAAAGTCGCGCAGTTATTGATCTACGGCGCGCATGTGTTTCTGGTCAAAGGCAATTACGACACGGCTTTTGATCTGTGCTTGCAGGCTTCCAAAGAATTCGATTGGTATTGCCGCAACACCGCCTACAATCCCATCACGGTCGAAGGCAAAAAGACGGCCGCGCTTGAAATTTGTGAACAACTCAACTGGCACGCGCCGGATCGCATCTTTGTCAGTGTGGGCGACGGCAACATCATCTCTGGCCTGCACAGCGGACTGCGCGATCTGACCGCGCTCGGTTGGATCAATGCCATGCCGAAATTGATGGGCGTTCAAGCCGAAGGCTCGGCCGCCGTCTACAATGCGTGGCGCGCTGGCCAGACCGATATTACGCCGGTCAGTGGTCACACCATCGCCGACAGCATCAACGTCGATCTGCCGCGCGATGGGCGGCGGGCCGTGCGATCGATCCGCGACACCAGCGGCGAAGCCTCAACGGTTACCGATGAGGAGATCCTCGCCGCGATGCGTCTGCTGGCGCGTGAGACTGCGGTCTTCGCCGAACCCGCGGCCGGTACCGCCGTCGCCGGATTCTTAAAGGCCGC
>JADGQE010000335.1 GCA_017882055.1 Thermoflexales bacterium | reverse complement strand
TGACGGAACACCTTCGATCTGATCTGGATATCCTCGTCCTGGGGGATGAGGCGTTGTATCGGCAGGAACTCGATCAACGCCTGGCGAAGGGTCAGCCGGTTTACCTGGCGCGTTTCCTGCCGAACTTGCCGTATCGCATGCGATCGCTTGGCCCGTTAGTCGAAGTGAGCCGCGATGCGTTGATGTCACCACCGATGATCGACAGCCACATCGATGCCGCGTTTGGTAATTCGATTGATTTGTTGGGACTGACCGCAGAGCAGGGCGATCCCTATCGAGTGACAATGTTCTGGCAAGCCACTTCCTCTGAGCGAAAGAACTATCATATTCGTTTACGCTTAATTGATTCGACAGGCATCGTGTGGTGGGAGGATCAAGGCGCGCATCCCGTCGGCGGTTACTATCCAACCGGCGCGTGGGCGCAAGGTGAGATTGTGCCCGACTTTCACGAGATTGCGGTTGAGCCTTTCGTGCCAACTGGCAAATATGATCTTGAAGTCGGCTTATTCACACCGTTTCGTCCGGATGGCTTGTTGCTCAAAGACGGCACGAACTGGCTGAAGATTTCACAAGTGCAGGTCAATTCTCAATCACCTGAGTCTTTGGCGCATGAAGTCCGATCGATGTTTGGCTCCGTGTTAGCGCTGACGTCGGTTGATGAAACGGGCGATGTGCCACCCGCGAGTGATGTTTTGATTCGCGCAAACTGGAGCGGAATGCCGACGTCAGCGGCTGTGCTGTCGTTGGTGGCTGCGGATGGCACGCCGGTCTCAAACGTGAATCAATCGGTTCAGTCTGGTCAATCGCGTTTGATGCTGCGTGCGCCTGACCAGAACGGTCTGTATTCGCTGCGGCTAAAATTCGATCAACCGGCGCGTTGCGGCTGGCTTGCACCGCTGTCGGCTGACTGTCCGATTGGATCGATCGAGGTCGCGGGCGAGGCTATCGGCAGTGCCATCAACTTCGATAACCAGGTCTTGCTCACACACACGAAAATCGATCGAGACACGTTGAAGCCGAATGAATCGATCAAAATCGATCTCACGTGGCGGGGACTCAAGCCGTTTCAGGCCGACTATACCGCGTTTGTGCATCTGCTCGGCCCGGACGGCAAGGTACATGGGCAAGTGGATCAATGGCCGGTGCAGGGCACACTGCCGACTTCAAGTTGGACGGCGGGACAAGTGGTGGCTGATCCGTATGTGGTGACGCTGCCGCCGGATGCGCCGAGCGGTAAATATCAAATCGAAGTGGGTTGGTATTTGCTGGCGACGCTCCGGCGCTTGCCGGTACTGGATTCAAGCGGCAGGCCGAGCGACGATCACGTGATCGTCGGCGAGTTTGTGGTGCCGTAAGTTGGCGGCACTTCGATCCATCAGGTATAATCTTTGTCGTGCTGGCTGGCGATTTCGGCTTTCAGGAAGAAGTTGGGGTAAAGACCAATGATCACCATCAAAGAACGTTTCGTTGTCGATGAGAATGGCGCTCAAGTCGGTGTCCTGCTCGATATTGAAGATTATCGGCGGCTGCTTGATGAATTGGAAGAGATCGAATCTATCCATGCCTACGATGCCGCCAAAGCAACCGGCGATGAGGTTGTTCCATTTGAGCAAGCCGTTGCCGAAATTGAGCAGAATCGCCCATGAAGTACGCTGTTTTGCTTCTGAGGCAGGCCCAGAAGGAGCTGGCTCAACTTCCTGGCGGAACTTATGAGCGAGTTCGTGATAGCATCCGCACGCTGGGCGATGAGCCTCGGCCAATCGGTTGTCTCAAATTGACCGGCCGTGAAGGTTGGCGCATTCGCCTGGGTGATTATCGTGTCATCTACGAAATTGATGATCAGCAGCAACGTGTGACTGTTTTGCATATCGGTCATCGGCGTGATGTCTACCGTTAGTTCGATAGGGTAATTCGCCTGGCTATTGAAGCCTGTCACGAACGCCGTCCCCGTTGAATTATTTGACTATGGAAATCTCTACTCTCACAACGCCCGAGCTATTCACGACATTGGCTTCGGAATGGAATACGCTTTTGCACCACAGCACGGCTGATACGCCGTTCCTCACGCTGGAATGGCAGCGCACGTGGTGGGAGTGTTTGTGTCAGGGCGAACTGCGCGTCATCACTGTTCGAGACAGCGGCACGTTGCTAGGCATCGCGCCGCTGTTTCTTGTCTCGATTCCGGGCGCGGCTGAGTCTGCACCGCCCTGCCGATCGCTGCGGTTGATCGGCAGCGTGGATGCGTCGGATTATCTCGATCTGATCGCGGTGCGCGGGCGCGAGTGCGAAGTTGTGAGTGCCATGCTGGATGCCCTGGCGCAGTCAGACGAGTGGGACGTGCTCGATCTATATAACGTCCCGGCGGCTTCCAGCACACGGGCGGTCTTGCCGGAACTCGTGGCCAGGCGCGGCTGGCAGATGACGGACGAGCCGCAGGTGGTCTGTCCGATCATTCGCTTGCCGGCTTCGTTTGAAGATTATCTGGCGAGCCTTGACAAAAAAGAGCGGCACGAAATGCGCCGCAAGCTGCGCCGGGCCGAAAGCGTCGAAGGGTTGACGTGGTACGCGATCACAGCAGATGACCATCAGCACGATCTGGATCAAGCGGCCGAAGCGTTTATCGAGCTGATGATGAAGAGCCGATCGGACAAGTCGGGCTTCATGACCGAGGCGATGCGACGGTTCTTTCACCAGATGATCCGGGTGGCGCACGCCGGTGGCTTTTTGAATCTGTCGTTCCTGGAAGTCAACGGCGTCAAAGCGGCCACCTATCTGAGCTTTGACTACGGCAATCGACGGCTGGTGTTCAACTCGGGTCTTGAGACGGATGGGTTTCAATCGTTGAGCGCGGGAATCGTGCTGGTGGCCCGGCTGATCGAGCAATCGATCGCATTGGGTTATACGGATTTCGATTTATTGCGCGGTGACGAACAGTATAAATATCGGTTGGGTGCCAGGGATACAACGATTTATCATATAACGGTGGAACGGGAAGGGCGATAGAATGACTCCGATTAAACGCGTGGCTATGTTGAGCGTGCACACTTGTCCGCTGGCGATGCTGGGTGGCAAGGAAACCGGCGGCATGAATGTTTACGTGCGCGATCTCAGCACCGAACTTTCACGGCGCGGCATCGCGGTCGATGTGTTTACGCGATCGCAGAATCCGCATCTGCCGCACGTCATGCATCGACTGGGCGAGAACGGGCGCGTAATTCACATCCCGACCGGACCGGAAGAGCCTTACGACAAAAACAAAGTCTTTGATTACTTGCCCGAATTTGTGGCCGGCGTCAAGCGTTTTGCAGCTGAAGAAGACCTTCACTACGATGTGATCCACAGCAACTATTGGCTGTCCGGTTGGGCCGCGCGAAAACTGCGTGAAGCGTGGGGCGTGCCCATCGTGCATATGTTTCACACATTGGGCAAGATGAAAAACGCTGTGGCTAATGGCGCGAGCGAACTTGAGACGGCCCGCCGGATCGAAGTCGAAACCGAAATCGTCCATTTTGCGGATCAGTTGCTGGCCGCCACGCCGGCTGAATTCGATCAGCTGGTTCGATTGTATGGGGCGGATCCCGAAACGATCTCGGTCGTCCCGCCGGGCGTTGATCTTGATCGATTCAAGCCTATTCCCAGAAACGTAGCACGCGAGCGGATTGGTGTCGGTCCCCACGATTGGAATGTCTTGTTCGTCGGTCGCATCGAACCGCTGAAAGGCGTCGACACGTTGATCCGGGCGATGGCCTTGCTGGCAGAGGAATGTCCAACGTGGGTCGATCGCTTGTGCCTGTCGATCATCGGCGGTGATCCCAGCACGAACGAAAATGCCGAGATGGAACGTTTGAAGGCGATGCACACGGAATTGAAGTTGGGTGATCTGGTTGTGTTTCTGGGCGCAAAGGATCAGGACACACTGCAATACTATTACAATGCAGCCGAGGCGGTGGTCATGCCGTCGCACTACGAATCGTTTGGCATGGTGGCGCTGGAAGCCATGGCCTGCGGCACGCCGGTGATTGCGTCGGATGTGGGTGGGCTGAGTTATCTGGTGCGCGATGGTGAGACCGGTTTTCACGTCCCCAACGGCGATCATATCGCGCTGGCGTCGACCCTGGCGCGTGTGCTTCAGGACGATGCGCTGCGTCAACGGCTTGGCAAACAGGCCCGGCAGTGGGCGCAGAACTACAGGTGGCCCCGTATCGGCGACCAGATATTGGATGCCTATCGCGAGGCTAAAGCCGTGCTGCCGTTCGGGATCGTCGTTTAAGCGTCTGGGATGGTGACGTGTCACGGGGCGTGACAATGATCATCCTGTGGATAAGCGCTTTGGCACTTTAAGACAATTGATTGAGGGTGTATTATTTTAGTAGGTGGACATCAGACTTAATCAATTGGCCTGGGAGGGCAAATATGAAAGTCACAATCAACCGCAACATTTGTGGCGCCAGTCTAAACGCTTGCGAACATTGCTTCTCGTTCTTTGCGCAGCACCCGGAAGGGGTCGATCGATACTGCATCGTCGAGCAGGT
>JADGQE010000334.1 GCA_017882055.1 Thermoflexales bacterium | reverse complement strand
AATCAGATCGGCACGCTGACCGAATCAATCGCGGCTTCGCGCCTGGCGCAGCGCGCGGGCTGGACGGTCGTCGTGTCGCATCGCAGCGGTGAGACCGAAGACTCGACGATTGCAGATGTGGTCGTAGCGCTGAACGCCGGACAGATCAAGACCGGCGCGCCGTGCCGCAGCGACCGCATCGCCAAGTACAATCAACTGCTCCGCATCGAAGAAGAGCTCGGCGAAACCGCCGTGTATGCGGGCCGGAGCGCCTTCAAGAATCTGTAAAACAACTAACCACGGAGAACACCGAGTCATCGCGAGTTTGCTCTGTGTTCTCCGTGGTTTTCATTCACTTGGCATGAATCCGCATCCTGCTTGAAGCCGGCAACAACGACATGCCCATGATCAAAGTTGCGGCGATTCAAATGGTTAGCCAGCCCGGCGACGTAGCCGGCAACCTCCGCCAGGCCGAGGCGCTGATCACAGAAGCAGCTCAAGCCGGTGCGCAGCTGATCGTGCTGCCGGAAGTATTCAACACCGGCTACAAGTATGTCGAAGCCAATTACCAATTGGCCGAATCGCGCGATGGGCCGACTTGCCTCTGGCTGCGCGACAACGCCGCTCGATTAGGCATTCACCTGGCCGGGGCATTGTTGTTGCGCAAGCGCGGCGAGATTTACGACACACTGGTGTTGGCTGCGCCTGACGGTCGAGCGTGGGAATACGACAAGCTGCATCCGTGTGGCTGGGAACGCGCCTACTTTCGTCCCGGCCGGCAACCGATTGTGGCTGAAACCGATCTGGGCAAATTCGGTTTGATGATCTGTTACGATGCGGCTCATCCCGATCTGTTTCGGGCCTATGCCGGACGTGTGCAGCTGATCATCAATAGTGCCTGCCCGCCCATGTTGGGCGACCTGCAAATTCATTTCGCCGACGGGACCCGGCTGGCGTTGGCCGATACCAGTGCGTTGGCGCGTGGTGTGCATCGTCGGGGCCACCTGATCTTCAATGAAGACACACGCGCTCAAGGCCGCTGGCTGGGTGTGCCGATCGTTCAAGCCATGCCTGGCGGCCACTTCAGCTCACCGGTGCCCCGTCCAATTTTGTCGCTGGCCTTTGGCTTGATGTTCAAGCCACGCCTGTGGCGACTGATCCGACAAGCCAGGCACGCTACCGTCAGCGCGCCGTTTTTTGCGCAGTCATTCATCGCCGATGCGGCCGGTCAGATCGTGGCGCAACCCAGTCAGGATCGATCGATCGCGTTAGCCGAGGTGGCCTTGCCCGATTCGCCGCCGCAACCGATCGGGTCACAGCCGGCGATGCTGCTTCAGCCCATCGATCGGCTGACTGTCAGCATGCTGAGCTGGATCAGTCGATCGGAATACAATCGACATCGCGGGATTCGAAATCAAGGCGTCAAGATCAAAAATCAGAATTGATATGAATCCGATCCTGTTGGACTTTCCTGATTCATTCGATACCGAGCGGTTAACCATCAGAGCGCCGCGTCGCGGAGATGCACCGGAAGTTATTGAGGCGGTGAACGAGTCGCTCGACGAGCTGCGGCCCTGGATGCCGTGGGCCAAAGAACCGGCCAACGTCGAAGCGACTGAAGCCCGGCTGCGCGCAGCAATGGCAAAATGGATCACGCGCGAGGACCTGTTAATGCACGCCTGCTTGAATGGCACTACGACGTTTGTGATCGGCTGCGGCCTGCATCGCATCGATTGGAGCTCGGGCAAATTCGAGATCGGGTACTGGTGTCGCACGCCGTATTCAGGCCAAGGCTACGTGAGCGAAGCGGTCAATGGCATCACGGCCTTTGCCTTTAGCCGGTTGAAGGCCAACCGCGTCGAAATTCGCTGCGACGCGCTGAATATGCGCAGCGCCGCCGTAGCCAAACGCTGCGGCTTCTTGCTGGAAGGCATTCTGCGTCACGACAGCCTCAGCGTGGAAGGCCATCTGCGCAGCACCCTGGTCTTCTCCAAGATCAGTCCCAATGAGTTCAACTACGACAGCGAAGGACCGACGGCGCCCATCGTGCCGCAAGCCTGAATCGTCAAGTCAACGGAGAATAGCAATGAAACGCAAGTCAATGGTCATCGAACCCGTCACACTCGAAGGTCAATATGTCCGGCTGGCGCCGTTGTCGATGCAGTATTTCGATCAGTTATGGGCCATCGGCTCAGATGCGGAGTTGTGGCGCTGGACGCCGTATCAAATCAGAACGGCCGATGAAATGCGAACCTACATCAAGACCGCACTCGATTGGCAAGAAGTGGGCACGGCCCTGCCCTTCGTCACCATCGAACTGGCGACCAACCAAGTGGTCGGCAGCACGCGCTTCGGCAACATCGATAGCAGCAATCACCGCGTCGAGATCGGCTGGACGTGGATCGGTCGCCTGTGGCAGCGCACGCCGATCAATACGGAGGCCAAGTTTCTGATGCTCCAACACGCCTTCGAGACCTGGCACTGTATCCGCGTCGAATTCAAGACGGACGCCCTGAATGAAAAATCACGCGCCGCCATTCTGCGGATTGGGGCAAAAGAAGAAGGCATCTCCCGCAATCACATGATCACCGAAAGCGGCCGCATCCGCAACAGTGCGTACTACAGCATTATCGATGCCGAGTGGCCGCAGGTCAAAGCCGATCTGCAGGCCAGGTTGTCACGCCCATCCGTTCCCGCGACTGCCAGCCAATAACGGAACTTATGATCAAACGAGTATTCACCAACGAAAACGTCCTCGCGTTTGTCGTGTTTCTGCTATTACTGACGCTCGTCATCTTCTTGCACGGCGCGACTCCCACTTTCATCTATCAAGGATTCTAAGTGAACTGGATCGCGCCATTGATCGTGCTGGCCGCCATCGGCGTATTTTGGCGATTGCCGACGGCCACTGCCCGCCGCACGCTGCTGTTGATCAGCACCCTCGTCTTATCCGGCTTCATGATCTGGCAGTTGATACCCGGCCTCGATCAACAGCCGCTCGATCGGGTCATCGTCGCCCTCGGTCTTTCTGCCGCAAATATCCTGCTCGTCGTCGTAACAGTCGGCCTTGCCCAGCGCGCAAAGCGCGGCCAACGCAGTCTCGTTTGGATCGGCCTGATCCTGTTGATCGGCGTGTTTATTTTGTCGAAGTGGACGACGGCCTGGACAGCGCTGCAACAACCCATTCTGTCGCTCCTTCATCAGCCCGCTGGTTCGGTCATTCCACCAGCCGCCTGGCTCGGTTTATCGTATCTGCTCTTCCGTTTGCTGCACGTGCTGCTTGAAGCGCGCAAAGGCCAACTGCCTGATCTCGATTGGCGCGGCATGTTGATCTACGCCTTGTTTCCAGCGTCGTTGATCGCGGGGCCGATCGATCGCTGGCCGCGCTTCAAATCCGATCTCGATCGCCTCGATCAACCCTTCCGCGCGGATCACGTGACCAATGGCGCGTGGCGATTGCTGGTCGGCGCCTTCAAGAAATTTGTGCTGGCCGATTTTCTGGCCCAGCTGCCGCTCAACCTGGCCGCTTACCCGCGCGTGACTCCGCTTCCGATGTTGTGGCTGGCGCTGTATACCTACGGCTTTTTGATCTACTTTGATTTTTCGGGTTACACTGATATGGCGATCGGCGCGGCCCGCCTGATTGGATTCCAGTTGCCAGAGAACTTCAATGCGCCGTATCTCAAAACGAATCTCGCGCGTTTCTGGCAGTCGTGGCACATCACGCTTTCGTCCTGGGCGCGCGACTACGTTTTCTTTCCGCTGGCCCGCGCTTTGCGAGCGAGAATCAAGTGGCTGCCCTCCAGCGCGGCGGCGCTGATGTGCCACCTCGCCACGATGATCGTGATCGGGCTGTGGCACGGCCTGGCATGGACATTTGTTGCATGGGGCGTGTGGCACGCGATCGGACTCTTCGGGGTCAAGGTGTGGGGCGACTTCACGCGCCCGCGCCACATTCGCGGCTCGCGCTGGACTTCGGCCCTGGGCACTCTCATCACTTTCAACTTCGTGATGCTGGGCTGGGTGTTCTTCAGCGCGCCCGATCTACCGACGGCGATCACAAACTTCGGCAAATTGTTCGGGGTCAGGCTATGAACACACCCCAACATCAAACGCCGTTCAATTCGCCGCACCGATTCATACGCATCCTGCTCAAAGCCGTCGCATTGTTGCTCATTTGCGACGTGCTGCAGATCGTACTCCATGTGGCTTCGACCATCGATCACGGGTCGATCTATCAAGCTCTCACGCCGCCGACCGCCCGACTGGGCATCGCGAATCAGATCGGTGATCCCATGTGGTGGCGCATCAACGTGCTGCTGGACGCGCATCAAATCGCCCGGCCCAAAGCGCCTGATGAGTATCGCGTGATTTTCCTGGGCGATTCGGCCACGTTTTGTCTATACTGCAAAGCCGGCGAAGCCATTCCACAAGTCTTCACTGATCTGGAAGCATCGATCAGCGGCAAGCGCGTAGTTGGCTACAATCTGGCTTATCCCGGCCCCGATTGGCTGAAGGACATTCTGATTCTGAAGCACGCGCTGGACTACCAGCCGGATGCCATCGTTTGGTTGATC
>JADGQE010000041.1 GCA_017882055.1 Thermoflexales bacterium | reverse complement strand
GCTCAGTGCCTTGAAGGCCACGTTCGCTGCAAGCCTATTTTCAAGGCATTTTCCGAATGCGCTCTTACGCGAAACCATGTAGAAACTAAGAAGTGTTAGTACTCAGCCCTCATAACTTATTTGGTGGACTATTAGTGACGTCGATCGATGTTGATCAGCCGATCTCACTCACGTTGACCCAGCGGCCTTCTCTGGCGCTGCGCAAGATGGCTTCGCCTATACGCAACGAACAATGGCCGTCTTCGAATGTTGGGAAGTCGGGCAAGGCGGTAAAGTCACCGGCCTGGATGTAGCGATAGATCGCCGTGTACAACTGCTTGAACGTATCAGGGTAACCTTCGTTGTGACCGCCCGGATACGACGCATACTGCCGGGCTTCAGGCACGAGCAGGGCAGGGTCTTTCAACAGGTGTTCGTTCGGCCGATCGCGATGGCCGATCCACAATTCGTTCGGTCGCTCACCATCCCACGCGAGCGATGACTGCGCGCCGTTGATTTCATAGTACAGCCGGTTCTTTCGCCCCGAACTGACTTGCGAGACTGTCATCACACCGCGCGCGCCTGTGTTGTAACGCAACACAACCGTCGCGTAATCTTCCGTATTGATCGGTTGTTCCACAGATTCGACGGCCGTTTGCAGCTTGCCGGTAAATGACGCAACGGGCCGGGTCGGTTTCTGGCGCACGGGCAGGAAGGTCTGAAAGTCGGCGCAGACGGCTTCGACTTGCAGGCCCGTGATGAACGTGGTGAGATCAAGCCAGTGTGAACCGATGTCGGCTACGGCGCGCAGTTCGCCGCCGAGTTCCGGTTCGAGCCGCCAGTTCCAGTCGGTGGGTAATAATAGCCAATCCTGCAAGTATGAACCTTGCACGATGTAGATGTCACCCAGTTCCCTATTCTTCACCATCGCCCGCGCCTGATGCGAGATCGGGTAGAAGCGGATATTAAAGTTGACGGCATTGACGCGCTGCGTATCGGCTGCAATCTTCAACAGTTCAGCCGACTCGCGTGAGTTCATCGCCAGCGGCTTCTCGCACACTACATGTTTGCCCGCCAGCAGCGCGGCTTTGGCCTGTGGATAATGCAGATAGTTCGGCGTCGTGATGTGGATGACATCGAGGTCAGGCTGGGCGATCAGTTCTTCTGCCGAACCGTAGGCTCTGGCGACGCGCAGCTCTTTGGCCTTCGCCGCTGCACGCTCTGCGCCGTTGGCGGCTAAGGCCGCCACGTCGATGCCCAGCCGGCGCAGGGCTTCGATGTGAGCCGGCCCGATGAAGCCGGTGCCGATCACGCCCACGCGCAAATGCCGGTCAGTCATGCTGTGCCTCCCTGTCGTCGCTTGAATTCATCGAGCATCGCGGCCGTCGCGGTCGCACCGGATCGAGTTGCACCGGCATCGATCATTTCGAGCAGTGCGTCGAGCGTGCGCACGCCATGCGCGGCTTTCACTTGCACCTGCAGACCGACGCTGGCGCGCATCAATTGGATGTCGGCCACGGTCGCGCCGGTCGGCGCAAAGCCGGTCGAGGTTTTCACAAAATCCGCGTTGGCTTCTTCACACAACTTGCACGCCAGCATTTTTTGTTCGTCGGTGAGATACGCATTTTCGAAAATCACTTTGACGATCGCCGAGGGGTGCGCGGCGTTGACCACAGCACGGACTTCATCGCGCACGTAGTCGGCATGGCCGGAGCGTAGTTCGCCGATATTGATCACCATGTCGATTTCGGTCGCGCCCGCGGCGAGGGCCTCTTTCGTTTCGAAGACCTTGGTAGCCATCGTCGAATTGCCATGTGGAAAGCCGACCACGGTGCCTACCGCGACATCAGAACCGGCCAGCAACCCGGCGGCCAGCTGAACGTGGCAGGGCTTCACACACACCGCTGCGACGTGATACTTCTTTGCCAATTCGCATCCCGCGATCACTTCAGCCTCGGTGAGCTCCGGCTTAAGCAAAGAGTGATCGATCGTTTTGGCGAGTTGTTCGTACGTGATCGTTTTGCTATTCAGTGGTTTGATCGTTTCTCGTTCCTTTATCTATCCGCCTGGTTTGTAGCGTGGACCAGCCGTATCATACCATACCACTGCATTGGATAGCGCCGGGTGTATGGCTTTCGCGCCGTGCTTTTCCATCACGGGGGAAAACCTGATTTTCTTTATTTGACATCCTGCGTGCTTTCTCTTAAACTGGCATCATCAACTACCAACGCGCAACCATCACACGCGGATTGACCGTCAACATTTAGGCCGAGCGTGTTATTTCTGCCGGCACTGTCACGACTAAGGCCATCGACAACATGTCACTCTTCTGGGACATTCTGTATCTGCTCAAGAAAACGCCGTGGGATACGGGTATCACGCCGCCTGAGATCGTGGCGATGATCGACAGCGGCCGAGTGACGATCGGGCGTGCGCTCGATCTGGGTTGCGGCACCGGCACGAACGCGATCTATCTGGCGCAGCACGGCTTCGAGGTGACGGGGATTGATGTTTCGATCCGGGCGATTGCCCTGGCGCGCCGCAAAGCCCGATCGACCGATCGGACCATCCGATTTATCCGCGGCGATGTCACGTATATGGATCACTGGGTCACTACTCATTCGATCGATTTTGCCTGCGACATCGGCTGCTTTCATCGTCTGCCGAGCGCTGCGCGCCAACGTTATGCATCAACGCTGCTCGAAGTCACACGGCCCGGCGCGATCTACCTGTTGTATGGTTTCGATGCCAGCGATACTCGACGGGGCGTATCCGCAGATGAAGTGGCGGCGCGCTTTGCCGAAGGTTTTCTGGTGCAAACGGTTCAACGTGGCGGCGATCGCAACGGCCGGCCTTCGGCATGGTATACTTTACAACGCGTGTAGAAAGTTGCGGCGAATCTCGGCTCCTCGTGGAGGTGAATGATGGCGATTTCGGTCAGCGAGTTCAAGCACGTCATGCGGCAGTGGGCCAGTGCGGTTACTATTGTGACGCTGCGTGATAAAGAGAGTATCCATGGTTTGACAGTGAGCGGCTTTGTCGGATTGTCATTGGAGCCGCCGTTGGTGATGATCTCGGTTGGACGGGAATTGCGCAGCCATGCTATTCTGCGCGAAGGCGAATGCTTTGCCGTCAACTTTCTGCGTGAAGATCAGCGTGAGTTATCAGATCGATTCGCCGGCCGCAAAGGCGGCGTCGATCGCTTTGAGGGAGTGGCTACCCGTATAGCCGTTACGGGTGCGCCTGTGCTGGAAGAATGCCTGGCCTGGATGGATTGCCGGGTCATTGCCATCACGCCCGCAGGCGACCACACTTTATACATTGGCGAAGTGCTTGCCTCGGGGGTCAGCAGCGGAAAGCCGCTGCTCTACTGGGCAGGTGATTATCGCACCCTTGCGTAAACGAAAGAGACGAGTCATAGACTCGTCTCTTTCGTTTTTTACGATGCTCGATTGACTGCCATGAGCGACAAGAATTCGAAGATCAGATTCGCTGCCAGAATCGCCGTAATGTTGCTGTGATCAAACGGCGGCGAAACCTCGACCAGATCGCCGCCGACAAGATTCAATCCCTTCAAGCCTCGTAAGATTTGCAGCATTTGGTAACTGCTGAAGCCGCCCACCTCCGGCGTGCCGGTGCCGGGCGCAAAAGCCGGATCGATCGAGTCGATGTCGAGCGTGATATAGACCGGCTTATTGCCCACACGCTGGCGGATTTCGTTGAGGATGCCGCCCAATCCCAGCCGCATCGCTTCGTCGATCGTGATCATGCGCGCGCCCAGTTCGAGTGCGTCCTGGTAGTCTTGCGCGCCTGACGTTGGCCCGCGGATGCCAATCTGGATATAGGCGCTGGTGTCGATCAACTTCTCTTCGATCGCGCGGCGGAACGGCGTGCCGTGACTGTACTTCTGTTCGCCGAATTCGGTGTCCCACGTATCCGGATGTGCATCGAAATGAATCACCGCCATCCGTCCATATTTGCGGGCGTGCGCTCGCAGCAGCGGCAGCGCAATCGAGTGATCGCCGCCAAGCGTGATCACTTTTGACCCTTCCTGGATGATCTTGCTCACCTCGGTTTCGATCGCGGCGTGAGTGGCCAGCACGTCGACCGGCACCACGTCGACGTCGCCATAATCGATCACTTTCAATGCTTTGAAGGGCGCGACACTCAACGCGTTGTTGTAGCCCCACAATAGCAGGGATTGTTCTCGGATCGCGCGCGGGCCAAAGCGTGTCCCGCTGCGATAGGATGTTGCTCCATCGTAGGGCACGCCGACAATCGCCACGTCGACGCCGTCCAGCTCGCGCGTGTGCGGCCGGCGGCCAAATGTGCAGATGCCGTAATACGGTTGGGCTTCGAAGCCGGTGTCTTTGGGCGGAGTGGTCATAGTCTCCCTGGGTGTTTTAGCGCTCGGCCATGATCTGCAGGATGTTAACCAGCGCCACGCGCCATTCGGCTTCGCTTTGCAGAGGCGCGTGAATCTCGCGGCGCTGCACGGTGCCGAGCTGGCCCAGGCGTTTCTGCAAGCCAAATCGATCGACGTGTTCCAGCGCATCCGATCGAATGATCAGCTTGCTGCGTTCGCGATCGCGCACGATGGCACTGACTTGCGCCTGATGAGCCAACACTTTCAAATGCAGTTGGAACATCAAGTTCTCAACCGGCCTGGGCAGCGGGCCGAATCGATCGGCCAACTCTTGTGCCAGTTCATCGATCTCCATCATCTGCGCGATGTTGCCCATGCGCCGGTACAACTGCAGCCGCAGTCCCTCGCTCTCGATATAGTCGCCGGGGATATACGCTTGCAGCGGCAAGTCCAGGTTGACGCCGCTTAACGCGGCGGGCGGCGGCGTGGTGCCATCCCGCAGCGCGCGCAGTTCACTGACCGAGCGTTGCAGCAACTTCGTGTATAGATCGAAGCCGACGGCGCTGATGTGGCCGCTCTGCCGCAAGCCCAGCATGTCGCCTGCGCCGCGAATTTCCAAATCGCGCATCGCGACCGAATACCCCATGCCCAGCTCGCTCGCTTCACGAATCGCTTCCAGTCTTCGCCGTGCGTCTTCAGTCATGCCCGAGACTTTATCGTACAAGAAGTAGGCATACGCCCGGGCAGCACCGCGTCCAACGCGGCCGCGCAGTTGATACAGCTGCGCCAGGCCAAAACGATCACTGCGATCGACGATCAACGTATTGGCGTTCGGAATATCGAGGCCGCTTTCGATGATCGAGGTGCACAACAGGACATCGACATCACCCTGCACGAAGTCGACCATCGATTTTTCAAGTTGATGCTCGTCCATCTGGCCGTGGCCGATGCTGACACGTGCTTCGGGCACGAGCTGCTTCAGGCGCTGCTCGATCTGCTCGATGCCCATCACGCGGTTGTGAACGTAGAAGACCTGGCCGCCGCGATCGAGTTCGCGCAGAATGGCTTGCCGCACCAGATGATCATCATATTCGCCAATGTAGGTGGCGACGGGCAGGCGCTCTTCGGGCGGCGTATCGATCGTGCTGATGTCGCGCACCCCGACCAGACTCAGGTAGAGCGTGCGGGGAATGGGGGTGGCCGTCAGCGTCAGCACATCGACTTCGGTCCGCATCTTCTTGAACTGTTCTTTGTGCGTCACGCCAAAGCGTTGTTCTTCGTCGATGATCAGCAGCCCCAGGTCTTTGAAGGCAACGTCGCGCTGCAGCAGCCGGTGCGTGCCGATGACGATGTCGACTGCGCCTTCACGCAGGTGCTTCAGGATTTCTGATTGTTCCTTGTCCGATCGGAAGCGCGACAGCATTTCAACGGCCACGGGAAACGCGGCCAGGCGCGCGGTGAAGGTGGTGTAATGTTGTTGTGCGAGGATCGTCGTCGGCACGAGGATGGCGACTTGCCGCCCGTCTTGCACGGCTTTGAACGCCGCGCGCAAAGCCACCTCGGTTTTGCCGTAACCGACATCGCCGCAGATCAAGCGATCCATCGGCCGCGGCTTTTCCATGTCGGTTTTGATTTCTCGAAGGGAGCGCAGTTGATCTTCGGTTTCGACGTAAGGGAACGAAGCCTCGAGTTCGGATTGCCACACGCTATCGGGCGCAAAGGCATGACCCGGTGCGAGCTCGCGTGACGCATAGAGTTCGAGTAGTTCGCGGGCCACTTCTAACGCGGCTTCTTTCGCTTTCGAGCGGACCTGACTCCAGTCTGCTGTGCCGAGGCGATGAATGTCCGGCGCGTGATTGTCTGCGCCGATGTACTTGCTCAAACGATCCGCTTGATGGATCGGCACGTAGAGTTTATCGCTGCCGGCATACGCGACTTGCAAATACTCGCCTTCGACGCCGTCCAGCGTGAGTTTGATTAAGCTTTGAAAAAGGCCGATGCCGTGATCGACGTGCACGACGTAGTCGCCGGGTTGCAGATCGGCAAAAAATTGTTCGGGCGTAATCGCTTTGGGTTTGCCGCGGCGTCTGGGCTGGGGGCGTGCCCAGCCGAAGATCTCGGCATCGGTGATGACGTGCAGTGACCATAGCCCGACCGACAAGCGTTCTTCGTCGTCGCGCGGTGCGATGCCGCGCAGTGTCCAGCCCGCGTCGAGCACGCCCTGGACGAAGATCAACGCGCGAGGCTCGGGCGGATCGATGACGCCGTGGACCGGCGGGCGCAAGTGATCGCGTTCGGCCCACAGCTCGGCCAGGCGGCTGGCCTGCCGGCTGACGACGATGGTCGCATCGTTCATCGTCCGCAGCTGCGCGAGGTGTTCGATGAAGGGCTTGAGTTGGCCGCCAAAGCGCTGGCCGGATGAGAAGGGCAGCGGGTCCGTGAGTGATTGGTCAACGGCTGCCGGGTCGATTTGAAATTCTTCGCCGAGTGAAACAACACTGCGCTCGGCGATCTTTTCCCGCCATTCGTCCCACGTCGTATAGGGCAGGGGGAAGTTGTCGGGCAGCGTGCCGTCTTCCTCGGCTGAACGACGGAGATCGACGGCCTGCTCTTCGAGTTCGCTCCATACATCGGCGATCTCATCGCCGTCGTCGAGGACGATCAAGGTATCGCGGGGCACGTAATCCAGCAGCGAAGTGGCATCGCCGTGCAGCAGCGGCAGGTAGAATTCGATGCCGCGAAATGGCGAGTTGAGGATCAACGACTGCCGATCTTTTTCGAATTGTGCTTCGAGACCGTCGGGCAGTTGCGACGTGTCCCAGCCTTTGATCTTTTCGGCAGCATGCGATCCATTGCGGGCCAGTGCCTCGGCCGCAGGTGTGATCACCACTTGCTCGAGCGTGTCGAGCGAGCGCTGAGTGGCCGGATCGAAAGCGCGGATGGATTCGATCTCGTCGCCGAAGAATTCAAGCCGGATCGGACGCGGCAGCGCGGGCGGATACACATCGACGATGCCGCCGCGCCGGCTGAACTCACCGGGCGCGAGCACCGTGGTGGTGCTTTCATAGCCGAAGCCAAGCCAGGCTTCCAGCAGCGAGTCGATGACGATGGATTGCCGTTGCTTGAGTGTGCGTGTGCCGAGTTTGAAGGCGCGCGGCGGCAGGGTGCGAAACATCAACGCGCGAGCTGAAGCCACGATGCAGCTGGCTGCCGGTAGATGGCTGATCGCGGTAAGTTGCGTCAGAACATTCAATCGTTCAGTGAGGACTTCACGTGCCCACGGCGCTCGTTCGTAAAACAGAGCCGAAGGTTCGGGTAACCGCAGTAAGGGGGGTGCGGCTGAGGCGTGATCGTCCCGATACGTTTGCAGCGAATCGTAGATGGCCTGGGCGCGATCCGCGCGTGCCGCCACGATGAGGACGGGGCGTTGAATCTCTTGCGCAAGGCCGGCTAACCAAAACGGGCGAGCGGCTCGCAACAGGGGGAAGCGCCATTCGCCTTCGTGTGGTGTTCTGAGTTCTTCGCTGTGCCGCTTGAACTGCGCGTGATCGCGCAGCAACGGCAGCAGACCCGCGAGATGAATCGAGTCGGTCAAAGAGGGTGGCCCATCAAGCGCAGAAACCGGATTTCTTAGCGCAGCTTACAGCTCATCGGTTTCGATGATTTCGTCGGCAACCAGATTGGGTGTGATCAGCACATCGCGCTTGCTGAGCTTCTGCATGGCTTGCAGCACGCGGGCGACAGTCGGCTTGGGTTCGCCCACGGCCGATTGGGCGGTGCGCACGAATCGATCGGTCGAGAGTTCGGGCGGCTTAAGGCCGGATTCGCGAGCGTGCGTCCAGTTGCGTTCCAGCAGCGCGCTGATTTGCCCCTGCGTGCTCGTGGGCGTTCCGGTGCGTTTCCTGGGTGTGGCCTTGCGCCGCGCGGGCGCTTCCTCGGACTCCTCTGGCTCGTCCATTTCGTCCTCGTCGTCGGCGCGGGTCGATCGCACGGGTTTCGTCAGCGTGGCTTTTTGCAGCCGCACCACGATCGTGTCCGTGGACAATCGGCTTGGCGCGATCTTTTTGATGGCTGCCAGGATCTCGGGCATCGGCACCTCGCTGCCGACGCGCTGACGGATGCGCGCGACAATGGCCGGTGCCATGGATGGGCTGCAACGAAACACTTGGGCAAACTGTTCGATTTCAGTATCACTCATGGTTCTCTTTTTTCCCCTGCTGAATTGAATTGATTCATCGCGGGCGTGATTCCGCCGCTCATGAACGCGTCGATCGCTTTGACGGCGCGATCGCTGATGCGGTCTAGTTCGGCCTGCTCTTCTCGACCAAAATCCTGCAGCACGAAGGCTGCCGGATCCATTCGACCGGGTGGTCGCCCGATCCCGATCCGCAAGCGCGGAAACTGGTTGCTGCCTAGATGTTGAATGATCGATCGCAGCCCGTTGTGCCCGCCGGCGCCGCCTTCCGATCGCAAGCGAACCGAGCCATACGGCAGATCGAGATCGTCGAAGATGACCAGCATACGGTGCTGCGGCACTTTGTAAAAGTTGACCAGCGCCCCGACGGCGCGTCCGCTGTCGTTCATAAAGGTCTGCGGCTTGGCCAGAATCACGCGGACCGTGTCAACGCGGCCGGAGGCGATGATGGCCTTGCTCTGAATTTTGCTAAAGGTCAGCCTGTGAGCCGCCGCATACCGATCGGCGATCTGAAACCCCACGTTGTGCCGGTTACTCGCATACTCACGACCTGGATTGCCAAGGCCCACGATCAAAGTCACCTCGCCGCTGATCGTTTCTTCCGGCGTGCGGCGTCGAAGTCGATTCAGAATCTGCATCTAGGTCTTCTTGCGTTGTCTGCGCTGCTGGCGCAAAATCTGTTTGTAACCGTATCGTCCGGTTTGAATCACGCCCAACAGGCCGAACAATCCGAATGACCATACAATGCCGCCCAGACAGGCCGATTTGAGCAAGTCGCCGATGAGGGGCGATGCTGAATCCGTGCTGCCGCGAGTCGTGTTGCCACCCGATGGGCTGCCGGTGCCCCTGGGCAATACCGCCGCCGGTACACTGGTGGGCGGCTGCTCTACGAGAATCGGCGTGCTAACAGGTGCAGCAACCTCGGCGGCTGGCGCTTGCGTCGCTTCCGGCTCGAAAGTCGGCGCGGGCGCAGCAGGCGTGGGCGTCTTCGTCGGCTGCTGATTGCGAACCGCCAGCCCGCGCACAACGGCTTCGCTGTAATTGCTGTCTTTGCGAACTACCCGCAGGCGCAGCATGTAAGTGCCATCGGCAACGCTGGTTGTGTTCCATAATCCCAGGACGTTGTTGGCAACCGGTTGGTTGTTCTCACTAAATACTTGCCAGGCATCCTTCGGATTTGGATCCGGCCCGAAGGCCAATTCGTAACGTGTGAATTGAGGATGACTGGCCGAGCCGCTAACGGTGAGTGTCCCGGCGATCTCCTGGCCGTCGACGGGTGAGGTGATCGCGGCCTGTGATTCCTGGGCCGGTGGCGCAGCTTGCGCCGGCCATGCCAGCAGGGCTAAACTGAGTACAGTGACCAGCGCGATCAAGGCGACTCGGCGCAGGGCCACTTGCGAGAAACGCATGTCATCCTCTATATTTCGATGTGATTTGACGAAGGTGAAGTGTAACACACTCCACAGCCTTCGACAAGGAAAATATTTCTACTTTTCTGTTGATGGTGAGTCAGTGATCAAATCCTTGTTTTTGTCCACAGTGCATGCTCGCTGGAAACGGACTGGGGCAAAACAAAAACCGGGTGATCCCGGTTTCATTCCACCTGCCGTAGCCATCAGCACTCAGCGAAGTCCAACCACTTCATAAACTTGAACCGGTGTACGGAAGCCTTTGATCTCGACTTTGCCCAGCGGCTTGATCTGCGCTTGCGAAGCGACGGCTTGATAGGTGGCGTGATCGATGAGGATCTGTCCGCCATTGGCCAGCTCCTGCAATCGCTTGGCGAAGTTGACACAGTGACCCACGGCGGTAAAGTTCATCAACTGCGCTGCGCCGATGTTGCCCACGACCGCTTCGCCGGTGGTGATGCCGATACCAAAGGACAGCCGCAACCGCAGCGGCATCGTCGTGATCTTGCTGGCCAGGCTCTGCTGCATCTCGACGGCCGCTTTGACGGCGCGCAGGGGATAATCGGGCTGCAGCAGCGGCGCGTTGAAGAACGCCATGATGGCATCGCCCATGAATTTGTCGAGCGTGCCTTCGTATTTCAACACGGCTTGTGCGCCGAGCGCGAGGTGATGATTGAGCGTTTGCACCAATACCTCGGGCTGAATCTGTTCGGCCAGTGTGGTAAACCCGCGCATATCGGCGAAGAGCGTGGTGATGGGCTGGCGTGCGCCGCCCAGCACAGCCATACGCGGGCTGCTTAATAATTGATCGACCACCGAGGGCGCCACATAGCGCTCGAACAGGTTGCGAATCGTTTGCTTCTCGCGTTCCTTTGATTCTTCCAGTTCGCGGAACAGACGTGAGTTCTCGATCGCAATCGCCGCGTAATCGGCCAGTGCCTGAAGCAAGTGCATATCATGCGCGGCAAAGTGACGGGCAGTCGCGTCGTTGTAAATGTTGAGCACGCCGATGAGCTTGCTGCCCACTTGCAATGGAACGGCTACCGTGGCGGTGCTCATAATCGAGCGACCGGTCTCCGCCACTTGCCGCGCCACTGCGTCGATGTCGGGCCGGTGCGCAATGCGGGGCGTGCCGATGGTGGCTGCGCAGTGAAGCGGTGCAGCTGACGCATCTCTCAGCAGCAGTTGGCAGACCTGCGCGCCCGTCACGAATTGTGCGGCTTCGATGATCCGGCGCAGCAAGCCTTCATGATCGAGCAGGGCGGTGACGCTTTTGCCGATGCCGTATAGTGTATCCAATTCGCGCAGCCGCGCTTCCAAAGAGCGATTCGTCTGCACCAGACGGGACAGCAGATCATCACGCTCGCGCTTCAATCTCAATTCGGCCAGTGCGCGCTCGATGGCGGCCAGCATGTCAGTCACTTCATAGGGTTTGGAGACGTAATCGCGTGCGCCCATGCGAAACATCTCGACGGCCACCTCTTCCGAACCAT
Organism: Thermoflexales bacterium; assembly: GCA_017882055.1. Lineage (GTDB taxonomy): Bacteria > Chloroflexota > Anaerolineae > Fen-1058 > Fen-1058 > JADGQE01. The sequence continues at coordinate 3,028 of JADGQE010000041.1, read as the reverse complement.
GCGCGGTCGATAGGATCACGGGGATGTTAAGCCCGTGCTCTTTCATGGCGCGCATCACTTCCGCGCCGTTCATCCTGGGCATTTCGAGATCGAGGATGATCAGATCAGGCGGAGACTGGAGGATTTTGCGCAGGCCATCGGCCCCATCGCGCGCGACGACCGGCACAAAGCCGTTTGGCTTCAGCATGTAATCAACGGCAAAATCCAGCGTGGCCGTCGAATCGTCGATGACGAGGATGGTTTCACCAGCCATAAGAGTCTTCTATCAGATCACTTGTCTGATCGTCAGGTCGCGCAAAATATCGGCTGCGCTGGATGATCATGAGGCCCAGCTGATTTATCGTTCCAGTGTTTTACCGCGGATCATTATACTCTAAGCTGCCCCCGGGATCGCTTCGAGCTTCAGGGAAATGGCGCGCGAGGCCGAATCGCTGCTCATGCTGATGCCGTAGATGGTGTCGGCGGCCTCGATCGTGCCGCGATTATGCGTGATGATCACGAACTGCGTGTCACCGCTGAGCGATTTCACCGTGTCACGGAAGCGACCGACGTTGGCTTCATCCAAAGCGGCATCCGTTTCATCGAGGATGCAAAACGGCGGCGGCTTGACTTTGAGAATGGCAAACATCAGGGCAGCCGCGGCCAGCGATCGTTCGCCGCCCGACAGCAGGGCGAGGCCCTGCTGTTTCTTGCCGGGTGGCCGGGCAATCACTTCGATGCCGGTTTGCGCGACGTTCTCCGGATCGGTCAGCACCAATTTAGCCGATCCCCCGGCAAACAACTTCTGGAACATGGTCTTGAATTCTTCCGCGATGGCCTCGAAGGTTTCGCGGAACGAAGTCTGCATCAGGAGATCGAGTTCGCCGATGATTTGCTGCAACTGCGCGATGGCTTGTTCCAGATCGATCGATTGCTGTGTCAAGAAGTCGAAGCGTTGGCGGGTCTCTTCGTACTCGGTCTGTGCTTCGGGATTGATCGGCCCCAGGCGGCGGATGTGCGCTTTCAGCCGCTGGAGTTCTTGTTCCATGCCTTCGGGCAAAGATTCAACGGTTGGCAATTCTGACACGATGGGTTTCAGTGGGAGCGGCTGTGGCCCGCTCAGGTCCGCCATCTCCAGTTGGACCAGCCCCAGCTCTTCATCGATGCGCGTGCGCAAGTGATTCAATTCTTCTTCGCGGCGTGCCAGCTCGACCAGGGTTTGGTTGGCAAGCGATTCCATTTCGGCCAATCGAATGCGAGCCGCGCGCTCTTCGGTCTCCAATCGATTTTGATCGGCTTCGAGATCAAGCAGCCGCTTTTCAGCCGGATCGATCTTCTCGGCAAATGAAGCGATCCCGGCGCGCAGGCTGGCCTCGCGCTGGTGCAACTCGGCCAACTGCTGCCCGATCGATTGCTGCTCCTGGCCGATCTGCGCCAGCCGATCGGCGCGGCTCTTGAGTTGCGACCGCATCTGTTCCAGTGAATTGGCGTACGATGCGACGACGTTGGTCTGGCTGCGGCGCAATTGCTCCGAGACAGCGGCCTCGGCTTGCAGCGCAGTGGCTTGCGTGGCGAATTCTTCGGCGGGCAAGGCAGCCAGTTGCGAATCGGCTTGCGTGACGGACCCGGCCAACTGCGTCAGATCAGTCAGCAGCTGCTTTTCCTCGGCATGCAAATGCAGATCGCGATCGTCGATGGAGACCAGCTCGGCTTTTACTTGATCGATCAGCCCCTGCTTCCAGCCGATTTCACGTTGAGCATCTTCGATCTGGCGATCGGCGCGGCGCCGCTGCGTTGTCTGGTCCGCGATCGATTGATCGGCCGTTTGCAGCTGCGTGGTCAGTCCGGCTTGTTGCTGCGTAATCACAGCGATGGTTTCTCGCGCGGCTGCGTGCTGCCCGGCAGCTAGCGCTGTCTCAGCGGCCGCCGCTTCGATCTGGGCCGGCAGTTCGCGCCATTCACGCTCGCGCGCCAGGTGTTCCACCGATCCGGCAACGCGTCCCAGGGTGATGGTGCCGGTCGGCCGCAGCACTTCGCCGTTGCGGGTGACGATGTGATAATGGTCCGGCAACCTGGGCATCAGACCACGCGCCTCTGCTAACGAATCGACGACGATCACGTTTTTCAAAAGCGCCTCGACCGCGGGCTGAATAGCCGCGTCGCATGACAGGCAATCGGTAGCCCAGGTAAGTCCTTTGGGTAACTTTGGTTCAGCCGGTGTGAGTCGTTCGCGAGGGGGCATCAATCGGCGCATTAATCTTGCCAGCAGCGAATCACCTGACGCTTTCGCCTTTGTTGTTGTCGGTTCTTGATCGATTTGTTTCTTGTGCCACGCCTCCAGCGGCAGCAGAGATACGCGGCCCCCGTCTTCGCCCAATCGATCGCGCACAGTTTGCGTGACGGCCCACGCATCCACGACGATCGATTGAATGTCCGCGCCGAGCGCGGCTTCGATGGCGCGTTCCCACTCAGGCTCGACGGTGATCAAGGTGGCTAATACGCCGCGCACGCCGGGCAGGTTGGCGCTCAATGCGGCGCGGGTGCCCGCATCGAAACCGCTCAGAGATGCGCGTACTTCGGACAAGACCGCATATCGCTCGCGCAGCCGATTCTCGACAGCCCGGACTTGATCAAGTTCGGCTTCGCGCTGCGCGGCCTGCTCACGGGCCGCTTCGAGATCGTGATTGAGCGCATCGATTTGCCGCAGTAGATCGGCGCGCGACGCTTCCAGCGCGGCGCTGTCCGCATCGATGGCCGTACCTTGTGCTTCGATCGAGGCGCGTTGTTGCGCCTGGGCCTCGATCGATTGCCAGTGCGCTTCGATATCATGTTCGAGCGCCAGGCGGCGTTCGGTGAGTTGCGTGCGCCGATTGCGTCGATCGGTCAACGCGGCCTGTGTTTGCTGAGTCGAATTCTGCGCGGCGGCGCGACTGCGTTGAATCTCTTTGCGCTGGACCTGCCGATCGGCCAGGGCTTGCTGCGCGGCCGCGATCGCCGCGGCCTGGGTATCGCGCCTGGCGATGATCTCGGCGAGTTCGGCTTCGGCCAT
>JADGQE010000333.1 GCA_017882055.1 Thermoflexales bacterium | reverse complement strand
TGGCGATCATTAACTCAAGTCGAGAGAGAATCGCACATCGTTAATGTATGGCAACTCGAAGGTTGTCCGAAACCAGAGAAGAAATCGCACCAGTCGCACCAGTCGGACGGGCCGGAAGCGGTGCGCCTGGCGACCCACTTGACGAGTTGAAAACGCGCGGCTGGACGCGCCAGTACGGCGAGTGGCAAGGTAACACCCTGACGATTTTCGTAGGAACGAACGAATGACGATCGACCTTCAAACGCTACAACGTGGTCAACGAATCATGCGTAAGCCAATCGGCGCGCTCGGCCCGATGACCGGTGTCATCGCGGCAACCATGACGCTCCGACACGAGTGCGTCGTCGGTGTCTCGTTTGATGTTCATCCGCTGCAGGTGGAATGGTTCAGGCAAACGCAGTTCAGCGAAGAGTTTGACCTGGCGAGTAACGTACAGTCTGCCGCTATCACGATATGAACGAACTCACTTCGCTTCTCTCGCAATTTGAAACGTCGTCGGCGCAGACGCTGGCCGATCTGGACGAGCTGCGGCGCAACCTGGCTGAAGTTGCGCAGCAGACGCAACGGGCGGCGTTCCTGGCGCAATACAACCCGGATGATCTCCATGAGTTCTTTGCGAAGCCCTACGTCGTGCGCCCGATTGGCGCCGACGAGTTTGAGTTGATCGTGCCGAAGTTCATCGGCTCGCTGGGTGGCTGGCCCGTCCGCACCGACGGGGCGTTCCTGATCTTCCGCGTCAGCCGGTTTATCAACTTGATCAACCCGCTGCCGGATTGGCTGGCTCAAGAACTGGGTTATCAGGCGTCCCCGTTTCATGGTGTGCTGGAGGGCAACGCCCTCGTGATCGATCGCGGCGATCCGCAGGCGGTGGTGGAGGCATTAGGGGGCAGTCGCTCGATCACGCGGCGCGAAGGCAATCGGCTATTCTTCAAAGCGGCGAGCCGCTTCGATCTGATTCGGCAGATCATTCGCCAGTATGGTTTTCTGCCATTCACACTGCAGCCCGTGCCGGTTGAGCTACGACGTGAAGGCCACGCGAACTTTACGCTGCGGCCGCATCAGCGCAAAGCCTACGAATATTTTCTGGAGACCGGCGCGATCAGTCTGTTCGTGTACCCGCAGATGGGCAAGTCGTTCGTGGCCTTGCAGGCGATGGCTGATCTGGTCGGGCCGAAACTCGTGCTGGTGCCGCGCCGCAGCCTGGCTGACCAATGGCGCGCGCGACTCGAGCTGTATCTTGAACCGGAAGCGGCGCGTGAGGTGGAGGTCGTCACGTATCAAGGTGCACGCAAAGTCTTGAATCGCGATTACACGCTCGTGGTTTACGATGAAGCGCACCACATGCCAGCGGACTTCGCCATCGAAACAGCGACGGCGATTCGCACGATCACCCGGATGGGCCTGAGCGCTACACCCAAGCGGGAAGATGGAAACGAAGACTTGATTCCGGCCTTGTGCGGATTTCCGACGGGTGCAGACTGGCCCGTGAAGGCGGTGCAGCGGCCAACCGTCACCGTCTGGATTGTCAAGAACGACAAAGACAAAATCGAACTCACGCGTCGATTGTGCGAGACGCCGGTCGAGGGCAAGACCTTCTTGTTCACCTATCGGCTCGATATTGGCGAGCGTGCGGCGAAAGCCTTGGATGTGCCGTTTGTCTACAGCAAGACAAAGCACCCGTTGGACGTGATTGAGGCCAATGATATGGTCGTGATCAGCAGTGTCGGCAACGAAGGCTTGTCTTTCCCGGTGCGCCGCGTGATCGAACTGAGTTTCCTGTACGGCAGCGGCATGGAAGCAGGTCAACGCCTGGGCCGGCTAGCGTATGAAGTGGCTGGCGCAGATCGACCGGGTGAGCATCACATCTTGATGACGCCCGACGAATACGAGCGGCACAACAAGCGGCTGATGATCTACTACCAATGGGGTCTCGATGTCAGTGTGCAAGTGCCTGATACTGGCGGCGCGAGCAGGCGGTCGCTCGTGCGTGCCCCTCATGTTTTGCCGGCGCGATCAGCCTCACCTGCCAGGCGGTCGCGTTCAGCCGCAAGGTCCGCCCTGCGCGAGATGAAACCGCTGGACGAGATCGATCAGCTGTTGGCTATCCCGTCGGTCGCGGCCCGCATCGCTAAAGCGCAGGAAGTGGTGGGCAAGACTACGACGCCCTTTATCAGCCGCGCCTTTCGCTTATGCTTCAAGGCTGCGTTTAGTCCTGCAGAGATCGCGGAAGGCAAAGGGCTGGTGAATGCCGGCAACATCTCGCGCTATCGCTCGGCGTGTAAAGCGCTGCGTGAGGTCGGTTTGTTTGTTGAAGATAGCGCGGGCCGCTTTACCGTGAACCAGGACGAACTTGCCCGGCTGCGCGCCCTCGCCCAAAAGTTTGGCGGGTGAGATTTTCGAGGAGGTGAACGATGGGCCGTGATGGAGGCCGCTGTGACTGGGTCGTGATTCACGATCCCAGCAATACGTTCACCCAAAGGAACTTTCGGCTGTGCGATCTCCGCCAGTCGGCGAAAGACAGCGCCTGGCCGGAGGGGATTGCCTTTCGCAACATCCGGACTCAACAGGCGATGGTCTTTCGGAGAGGCCAGCTCACGCCGACGACGCTCAACCGGTGATCGCATCATGATCGATCTCAAATTACCCAACTTTGATCCGGCCGTGATCGCCGCGATCGCCGTGCTCGGTGGAGTGATCGTCAGCGTGGCGATCATCCTGGCCCTGCGCTCGATCCTGCGCTCGCGTTTGATCGTCGTGGTCGCGGCGATTCTGTCTTCCGGTGCGGTCATCGCCACGGCGGCCGGCGCCTTGCTGCCGCTGCTGATCGTGATCGGCGCGACCCTCATCAGCCTGCTGCTGATCATGGCCCGCCAGCCGGAGCTGCTCGATTTGATGCGCACGGCCATCGAGCGATCACCCTCGCGCTACGCTGTTCGTGATAGCGATGGACAGCAACTGCCGGGCAACTCGGTGACGCTAATCGATTCGTCGCCAGTCAGCGACGTGCCGGCATTGCCGGCTCCCGCCGCGTCTACCCTATCGCGCCGGCGGCGAATGAAAGTGATCGATCCCGATGTGCTCAAACACTGGGGGTTCTAACATGCCGCGCCAGGTCATCGTCGGCCTATTAATCTTCGTCCTGCTGCTGGCGGCCGGCTGCGCCACGACCGATCCGTGCACGAGTGATCCGAAGTTGTCGGCCTGCCGCACGCAGAGCGCGATCGCCGATGCGACGATCGCAGCCGTCAACGCCGACCAGGCGGCCGGCGAGCGACAGGCCATGATGAAAGCCACGCAGGACAAAATCGCTCTGGAGGCGCAGGCCACACAGGGCGCGATCAACAACGCTGCGACCGCCAGTGCGGTGGTGATGGCCGCAACCGCCGGCGCGCGCCAGGTGGAAGCCGAAGCCACTCAAGCAGCCGTCCGCAACCAGGCCACTTCGCAGGCCGTGGTGGCAGCCGCGACCCAGAACGCGATCGCTTTGAAAGCCACGCAGGAGGCCATTCGCGTGAGTGCCACGCAGACCGCGCTGGAAGGGCAAATCAAGATCGACCAGGCTCAAGCGCAGGCCAGCGCTGCCGGCGTGCGCGAGTGGTTGTTGATCGGCACGGTGTTGGCAGTGGTGATCATGCTGACGATCAGCGGGCTGTGGTACTCGCGGCGTTTGGCTCAAGCCGCCGTGCACGGCGTTCAGGTGCGCGCCGCGTTCCGGGTCTATGGGCCGCATAACAATCGCGCCGTGCTCATTACGCCCGGTCCGCAGGGCGAGAAATGCGTGACCGCGATCGACGATTTGATCGGCGATCACATCCTGACGGATGGCACGCAATCGGCCTTGAAGCTACTCGACGTGCCCGATCGAGAGAAGTTGATCGCCTACATCGAACAGGCCAAGCGCCGCAAGGCCGTTGAAATCGCGGCGGTGACGGGGGCCTGGCCGGAGCTCGACGGCGGTGCTGAGCCGCCGCAGCTCGCTGCGCCGCAGACGGTGAAGTATCCCTACCTGATCTCGACCACCTCGTCGACCGCCGCGCCGCTGCCGGCCTGGCTGGACGAAGTGGACCAGCGATTGTTGGCCGGCCCGAACCCGTAACGGAGGAGACTGATCATGAGCATTACCACACAGCACGTGGCCCAAACGCATCATTTCATGGCGGCCATCCAGTCAACCTGCAACGCCCGCCACATTCCCATGCCGGACATTCGGGATGTGTGCATCACCGAACGCAGCGACCGGGTGTATTCGTTTGCCATCTTTCCGCAGCCGTTCGGCTACAAACTGGAAGCCTATAAGGACCGTCGTTTTCTCGATCAAATCAGCAGCTCGCTCAATGGCTTGCCCGTGACGTATTCCAACAGCACCGGTTTCCGGCTGGTGGCCATCGTGGAAGGTGAGCGCGATCAGATGCCGACGCAGGTCGATTGCCCGGAGCACCGACCGGGCTGGGTGCGACTGGGCGTGGATGAAGCGAATCGTGAATTCGATCTAACCTGGGAGCGTTTCGGGCATGGCCTGATCGTCGGCATGACAGGCAGCGGCAAGAGTTCGTTGCTACG
>JADGQE010000040.1 GCA_017882055.1 Thermoflexales bacterium | reverse complement strand
GTCGGATCGATACCGACTTTCATGTGCATGCTGGTCTGCCCTGACGAGAGATACGAAGACGGATCCGAGTTGTTGCCATCGTTATTCGACGACCAGGCCTGCATGTAGGCGCTGAAGCGCAGTGTGCTGCCAGGCGGTACACTCACGGTTTGCATCACGCCGGCTTCATGCACACTCCAGAAAGTAAAATATTTCTGTGAATTCTGGCCAGAGTGAATGCGTGACGGGCCAATACTGGCGGTATTCTTCGTGTCGCGAAATTCCGGGTTGTGCCAGGCAACGCAGCCTTCGGGCGCATCCGAGTAACAGTTATTGGGATGATTCTGATAGAAATCAGCGGCCGCATGGTTTGTGTTGGGTGGATACCACCAGCCAGTCCAGCCAACTGGAACTTGAACCGTATTCCACATGATGTAAACCCGCTGTCCATTGGCGTCCCGCAGATTCCAGTCGAAGCCTTCGCAGGAAATATGGCGCCACGGCAGATCGCTGGCCTTACTGCAAGGAATATAGAGTTTGCCTTCAAAGCTGCCATCGATCAGCAGATTGGTGCCAAGCGCCACGCTAACGGGTGTCGGCGTATACACGATCGGCTCCGGCGTGGCCGTCGGATAAGTCGCCTGAGCCGTCGCGGCCAGGTTGCCGCTGAGCACCACCAGCGAAGCATCGTCCCAATACACTTCGTTCTTGCGCCGCGCATCGAACGGCGCCGCGTAGGTAAATACCGTGACCGTCGTATTCTGTGAGTGGGCGTAGACACTGAATGGGTACCACGAATCCAGCGCGTTGACCTGATTCGACCAGACCACGCGCGGATCGAGCGGATTCGTGCCCCCCCACGGATCGATACCGATCCGCATTTGCATGTCCGTGCCGCCGGTCGAAACATTCTCCGGCGTGTCGTTCGCCGACGACCAGCCCTGACCAAAGATCGTAAACTGCAAATCGACATCCACCGGCACCGACACTTGCTGATAGATGCCGGCCACATAGGCGCCGAAAAGTTGGAACATGCGTTGAGCGTTGCTGCCGCTGTGAATGCGATGATCGCAAGTTGCCGAGCAGGTGCTGCTCTGATCGTAGTTGGGCTGGTGATACGACCACTCCGGCGCACCGGCCGGGCGCGGAATCCACCACGGCGACCAGCCCGGAGCGACAACCGCCGTCGAATTGGCCTGCACGAACGGCTGCTCGAAATCAGGATCGGCCAACAGGTTGGCGCCAGCCTGCGGAATGGAAACCGCGCCGGCGCCGATCGGCATCAGTCCCAGCCCGATCACGATGACCACTCCTAAAGCGATGATACGTTTAGCCTGCATTAAATTTTTGTCCTGCCCAATACCTGGAATGTGACGAAACGATTCGGCTTGAAGTATACCCGATCGCTCGAAGACCCTTAGAAATCAGCCTCTTTCACCTTCGTCTTTCAATCCAAAATCCAAAATCTGAAATCTGAAATTCTTCAGGGTCCACCGGCACTTGGTCCGCTGAACAGCAGCGCCTGATCGATCACCGGCGGAACCGACGTGCTCACCTTGACACGCTGACCGCCGGTTCGATGGTAGACGCCCAACTCGATCAGCAGCTGGCTCCGATCGATCCCCGGCGGCAATGGTAGCGTGCGCTGATCGACGATCACATCGCCGGGCCGCCACAGACTCAGCGGATAGAAGCCATCGCCGCTGTCGCCGTCCGCCGAAACGAGCGGCCTGCCCGAAGACGATAGATGAACGAAAAACGTTTCATCGCCGGAGATCGATCGATCGATTTGCCAAAACGTTCGCAAGCGCCAGTGTTGATCATCCAGCGCATCGAGCGTGTGCCCCAGCAAGCGCAGTCCGTTTTCAAATTGTGCTTCGGTGAGGGCCGATTCAGCGCCTTGCGACGCGACGCGCACCATCAGATAGCCTACATGCGGCTTCAGATCGAGATCGCCGCGCGCCAGCGGACCGGCTGACACTTGAATCGTCGCCGGGCCGGACAACGAGGCCAAAGCCTTGGACCAATCCTCATACGGCCACAAAAACAGGCGAGCGGGCGCATTGATAGCCGGCGGCTGTTCGCCATCCACGATCGTGGTATAAGGCACCGTCATCAAGAAAGAAAGGCTCGTCCAATCGCGGACGAAGCGATCGGCGATGAAGACCCGCTCACCCGAAGCAACAGCCTCACGACCGGCATTGGCTAAATCACTCCCTGCCGCTTCGAAAGCGTAAGCCGTCTCCGGATCAATCGCGTATGGGCCGTAATCTTTCACGGTGATGGCCGCGGATAGGCCAATTGCTACCAGCAAGAAAACAGGTGCAACGATCCGCAGCCGACGCGCTTCGAGCCACCTGGCAATTGCATCCAGGCCAACTGCCGGGATGATCATCGCCACCGGCAGCACGCCGACGGCCCGTAGAAAGTGCGGCGAATCCTCGGCCAGGATGGTCGGCAGCAGCATCACCAGCACCCACGTCAAAACGAAGCAGCTGGCCAGCTTAGGAAACTCGTTTTGGATCGAATACTGAAAATCCGGCCCCGGCCGCAAGAACTCGGGCAGGAGCGGGGCTCGCCTGGCCCGCCGGATCGCCCCAAAGATCAAGAGAATGAGGCCGAGGCCAAAGGCTACGGCCATGATCGGATCGAAGACCGGTCGATAGGGCACATTGTGGCGCGGAATGCGATCGCCCTGCCAGAAGAACATGCCCAACGCGTTGAGCGTGCTGCGCACCGCCGTGCCCGCTAAATCGCCCTGGTTGATGCCCGGATTGAAGATCGAAATGTCGCCGGGCCGGCCCATCACCACATCCCATTGATTGAGCGCAGTCACAGCCAGCGGCGCGATCACGATGGCAGCGGCCAGCCCGAACCATAACAGGCCGGGCCACAGTTGCTTGAAGCGGCGAGACATCACGAGGACAATGAAAAACAGAATCAAAACGAACGGCGTGAATCGACCGGCAAGGTAGGTGTAGAATGAAACACCATACAACGCGCCCGCGCTGATCCAATCGCGCACTCGACCGGATCGCCAGGCGTGGACGCCTGCCGCGATCGACAACGCGATCAACAACGGCAGTGTGATCGTGCGAAAGCCGATGCGGCTGAGATGCACCGGCCACAGGGTCACCGTCATGATGGCCGCCGCAAGCAGCCCGATCCGGCGATTGAATAGTTCGCGCGCCATCCAGTATGTGGCGGGAATGGTCAAAGTGCCGATAATGGCCGACGTCAGCCTGAGCGCAAAAGTAGTGTTGCCCAGCAGCCCAAGGCTGATCGACGCCAGATAGATAAACAGCGGCTCGCGCCCGTGATTGGCCGCGAAGTAGATCGATCGATCGCCGGCCAACACGCGCAGCGCATCGAGGCCGTAGTAGGCTTCGTCGTGGTACAGGCCCGGCGGCCATGCGCCAAGCATATATAAACGGAAAGCCCCGGCCAGGAGCATTAATCCAACGACCGGGGCCCATTCTTTGAGAAAACCGCGCATTTGTCTTAGTTCGTTCCGATCCGACTGCTCACTGGCATTTGCCAGAATGCGCAAAGTATAACACAATAGGTTTGAGTTTCAAAACACGGAGTCTATCTTGCGCGTTGTCATTCTTTCAAAAGCACTCGTCGTCGGCGCCTATCAAAGCAAGCTGGCGCAGTTAGCGGCCCTGCCCGACCTCGAGTTAACGGCCATCGTGCCGCCCAGCTGGCGCGACGAGCGCGGCGTCCTTCAGTTGGAACGCCAGGCGAATTCGACTTATCAACTGATCGTCACGCCGCTGGTTTTCAACGGCAACTTTCATCTCCACTTCTATCCCGGCCTCGATCGTTTGCTGAATCAGATTCGGCCCGACATCCTGCACATCGACGAAGAACCTTACAACCTGGCAACGTTTCTGGCGATACGCTCAGCCCGGCGCATCGGCGCGCGCAGTATATTCTTCAGTTGGCAAAACCTGAATCGACGTTACCCCATTCCTTTTAGTTGGATGGAACGCTATACACTTGAACATACCGACGCCTGCATTGCCGGCAATCACGACGCGGAAAAAGTATGGCGGGCCAAAGGCTATCGCGGGCCGATTGAAGTGATTCCACAGTTCGGCGTCGATCCCGATCTGTTCTCGCCCGCGCCAGGGGATGAGTCAACTGGTCAATTCGTGATTGGGTACGCGGGCCGCTTTGTCGCAGAAAAGGGCGTCGATCTTTTGCTACGAGCGTTGTCGAAACTGGACGGCAATTGGCGAGCTGATCTGATGGGCAGCGGGCCGGAGCAAGCCCGATTGATCGATCTGGCCCGACGGCTGCATATCGCCGAGCGCGTTCGCTTCTTGCCCTGGGCTGCCTCGACCGAAACACCGGCCTTCTATCGCTCGTATGCTGTGTTCGTGTTGCCGTCGCGCTCCAAGTCAAACTGGATCGAGCAATTTGGCCGTGTCTTAATCGAAGCGATGGCCTGCGGCACACCCGTCATCGGCTCGACGTGCGGCGAGATTCCCAACGTCATCGGTGAGGCCGGGTTGATCTTCCCCGAAGGCGATGTCGAGGCGCTGCGCGATCGCCTCGCCCGGCTGCAACACGATCTGAAACTGCGCGCCGATCTCGCTCAGCGCGGCCGACAGCGCGTGCTCGACCACTTCACACAGGCGCAGATTGCGAAGAAGACCTACGACGTTTATCAACAAATAATGCGAAATGCGTGAGCAATGGAATACGCAATACGCATTACTCGCTACTCATTGTGCATTGATCATTGATCATTTATAATCCTGCCATGACTCATCAGCCACCCCGCATCGCCATCAACGCACAGCTGCTCGCTCCGCGCGGCGCGGGCGGCTATCGCAGCGCCGGCATTCATACGTACATCGAACAGTCACTGCGCCATTTGCCGGAAGCTGATCCCGATTTGCATTTGACCGTTTTCACGTCACATCCGCCCGCCGGACTGCCGTCTTCGCTCCAGCTTCGCACGTCGCGCTGGCCGACTGAGCGTCCAATCCTTCGCATTCTATGGGAGCAGATCGTTCAGCCGTGGGCGACGCGGCAAGTCAGGGCCGATCTGCTGCACGACATGGCCTTTGTCGCGCCGCTGCTGCGCCCCTGTCCGACGGTGGTCACCGTCTACGATCTTAGCTTCGCGCTGTTCCCGCAATATTTTCGCGGCTTCAATCAAGCCTACCTGCGCTTCGGCACGCGCGCTTCCGTCAAACGGGCGCGGCGCGTGATTGCAATTTCGAATCACACTCGCCAGGATGTGGCACGGCTGTATGCTGTACCGATCGAGCGGATCGACGTGGCCTATCCCGGCGTCAATCCATCTTTGAAGCCGGGTGATCCTGAGACGATCGCTCGCTTTCGGCGCGAAAAGAATCTGCCCGAAAAATACTTGCTGTTCCTGGGCACGCTCGAGCCGCGCAAGAATCTGGTGATGTTGATCGACGCCTTCGCCCGCTTCAAGCGCCAATGTCCCGAGGCCACACTCATCCTCGCCGGCGGCGTGGGCTGGCTGGCCAGGGAAATCTTTGACGCCGTAAAAGCATCCGGCGTCAGCAGCAGCATTCGGCTGCCGGGCTTCGTCCCGACGCAAGAAAAAGCGTTGTGGTACGCGGCCGCGACCGCCTTCGTGTATCCATCGACTTACGAGGGTTTCGGCCTGCCGCCGCTTGAAGCGATGGCCTGCGGCACGCCGGTGATCGCCTCCAACGCTGCTTCACTGCCTGAAGTGACCGGCGAGGCCGGCGTCTCGATCGGGCCAGCTGATCCGGGCGGCTGGGCCGACGCCATGGGCCGCGTGTGGAACGATCCAATCTATCGGGCCGGGCTGCGCGATCGGGGTCTGGTGCAATCCAAAAAATTCACCTGGCTCGAAACCGCTCGTCAAACCGCCGCCGTCTATCGTCGGGCCTTGAGGAGTTAAATGGAACAGCGCCGCAAACGCACGATCGTGCCACAAGTGATGGCGAGCGTGCTGGCTATCGTCTATGCCGGGGTGCTATACTCACAGCACGCGATCACAGCTACCAACCAGTTGGATGGTATCATCGGCGCGATGCTGGGACTCTTCATCTGCGCCGGAACCGCAGCCAATCTCATCGACGCGCTCTACGATCCTGGTGCTCGCAAACGCGGCGCGTGGTTGGCGGCGAATTTTCTGGTTCTGATGTGGGGCCTCTTCGTCATCATTGTGGGCACGACTCGATTTGCTGATTCGCGTTCCCTGCCGCCCGTCATACGCTGACGGCGCACAGGCAACATGGCGTACACATCGAAATGAAATCGAAGTATCCGCGTTGGCTCATGTGGAGTGTGGTCATCAGCGATATGGCGCTGATCAATGTGGCCTTTCTGCTGGCCTATTACCTGCGCTACGAAGTTCAGCTATTCCGCCCGGTCGATCCCATCTACGACAATCCGCCCGAGGTTTACCTGCCCTTCGCTGTCGTCCTGACCCTGCTGCTGCTGGTCACTTTCAAGATCGACGGGGTGTACGAACCGCGCCGTCTGGGCAGCTGGCTCAATCAAATGTACGCCATCGTGCGCGCCACGCCAACGTCGATCCTGTTGATGGTCGGCTTCGCTTTTGTGTTTCAGCCTAACGTCTACTCGCGGCTGATTTTCGTCTACGACGCGGTTTTCATCGTGCTGCTGTTGGGCATCGCGCGCATGACCCTGGGCTTGATCCTGGGGAAGTTGAGGAAACACGGCATCGGCGTTTCGCGCGTGTTGATCGTCGGCGGGGGCGAAGTAGGCCGCACGGTGATTCGCACGGTCATGGCCCAACCCGAACTGGGCTACCGCATTGTCGGCCTGGTCGACGATCAAACCGAAAGCAGCTTGAGCATCGGCCCGATTCCGGCACTGGGCAGCCTCGCCCACATTCCGCGCATCATCGCCGAGCAGCACGTCGACGAAGTGGTGTTGGCGCTGCCGTGGACGGATCAGCGTCGCATCCTCGACATCACGCAGCAGTGCGAGCGGCTGGGCGTGCGCGCCCGAACCGTGCCCGACATTTATCAGTTAAGCCTGAATCGCGTCGACGTGGAAGACCTGGGGGGGGTGCCCTTGATCGGCACCAAGCCGGCGGCCATTCACGGCGCGAATCTGTTCGTCAAGCGGGTGATGGATCTGATGATCGGCGGTCTCATCTCGATCGCCGCACTGCCTTTCATGACCCTCGTCGCAGCCGCGATCAAAATCGATTCGCCCGGCCCGGTATTTTTCAGGCAGAAACGGGTCGGCATGCACGGACGCGAATTTTGTATCTACAAATTCCGATCGATGCACGAAGGCGCGGAAGAAGAACAGGTCCGCCTGTTGGAATACAACGAGGCGACCGGCCCGCTCTTCAAGATGAAAGACGATCCACGCATGACGCGGGTGGGACGCTTCCTGCGCCGGACCAGTATGGACGAACTGCCGCAGTTGTTCAACGTGCTGCGCGGCGAAATGAGCCTGGTCGGTCCACGCCCGCATATCGCCAGCGAAGTCGCCCGGTATCAAGACTGGCAACGACAAGTCCTGGAAGCGCCGCCGGGCATGGCCGGACTTTCGCAGGTTTCGGGCCGCAGCCAGTTGAGTTTCGACGAGCAATGCTTGTTGGATATCTATTACATCGAGAACTGGTCGCCCGCGTTGGATATCAAGATTTTGTTGCGCCAGATCCCCAAGGTGTTATCCGGCGAGGGAGCGTACTGAGGCGGGCTGCGTATTGACTTCGCGGCGTCAGTCCATGTCAGTGCTCATCTGTCATTGCCCACACCCCTACCTCGTGCGTCATGTGTTCTGAAGGTAGTCTTATAATCAACGGCATATTCCTGGTGATTATACACATTTCGGTTCTTGCTCTTGATCCGCGTCCTCGCGGATCGTCGGCGAGACGCCGACTTGAGCATTTGTGTATAATCAACGGCATATTCAAGCCAAGAGGAGACTCGACCAATGCCATCCGTCAAAACCCAGATGATCGAATATCCGATCAATGCGCATACAGTGCCAGGTTATCTGGCTCTGCCCGATGACGCCGAACCGCATCCGGCCATCGTCGTCATCCAAGAGTGGTGGGGCTTAGTGCCGCACATCAAAGATGTGGCCGAGCGCTTCGCGCGCGAAGGCTTCATCGCACTCGCACCCGATCTGTATCATGGTCAGGCCTCGACCGAACCCGACGAGGCGCGCAAGCTGGCCATGGCGCTCGACGCCAATCGAGCCGTGCAAGAGATCGCGGCGGCCGCCCGTCACTTGAAAAAGATGGATGCGGTCGAGCCGAAGAAAATCGGCGTGGTGGGCTGGTGCATGGGCGGCGGACTGGCACTGTCAGCGGCGGCGCATAACGGCGACATTGCCGCCGCGATCGCTTTCTACGGGCGACCGCTCACGGCCAGTGACACGGCCAGACTCCAGGTGCCCGTGCTGGGTTTATATGCCGAGCACGATCACGGCATTCCGGTCGAAGCGGTGCAGGCGTTTGAAGAAGAATTGAAGAAGCACCAGGTTCCGCATGAAATTCACATCTATCCCGGCACCGATCATGCGTTCTTCAACGACACGCGCCCGCACATTTACAACGCTGCCGCGGCGCAAGACGCCTGGCAGCGATCGTTGGAGTGGTTGCGCAAGCACTTGAGTTAGCGGTCAGCACTCAGCAATTGGCAATCAGTTTCTGATCGCTGATCGTTATCACGGGGAGATTGTCATGACTGCGGAACCGTTTGATTTTGTCATCGTCGGTTCTGGATTCGGCGGCAGCGTCTCGGCGCTGCGCTTGATCGAGAAAGGCTATCGCGTTCTGGTGCTGGAGCGCGGCAAACGCTTCGACGATCAAGACTTCGCCAAAACCAACTGGCACGTGCGCAAGTATTTGTGGCTGCCCGCACTGCGCTGTTTCGGCATCCTGCAAATCAGTCCGTTCCGTGATGTGTTCGTGCTGCACGGTGCGGGTGTGGGCGGCGGCAGCCTGGGCTATGCCAATGTCCTGATGCAGCCCAGCGATGAGCTGTTCGCCGCGCCGGCCTGGAGCCAGCTGGCCGATTGGAAAGCGATCCTCTTGCCGCATTATGAAACGGCGCGGCGCATGTTGGGCGTGGCCCGCAATCCCTGTGTGTGGCCGGCCGATCTGGTGATGCAGGACATCGCGTCCGAATTGAAAATGGAAGGCACCTTCCAGCCGACCGATGTCGGCGTATTCTTCGGCCCCGTTGGCAAGGAAGTGCCTGATCCGTTTTTTGGCGGCGCAGGCCCGGCTCGCACCGGCTGTATTCACTGCGGTGGCTGCATGGTCGGTTGTCGGTATGGCTCCAAGAATACGCTGGTCAAAAACTATCTGTACTTCGCAGAAAAGTGGGGGGCTGAAGTTCGACCGGAGATCGAGGTGCGTGATATTCGCCCGCTGCCTGCCGGTCAACTCGATGGGGCACGTTACGAAGTGATCTACAGCCGATCGACCGGCTGGTTCTCCAATCCCGAGCGAGTCGTTCGCGCGCGCAATGTCATCGTTGCCGCGAGCGCACTCGGCACCCTTCGATTGTTATTCCACTGCCGCGATGTGACCCACTCGCTGCCGAAGATTTCGCAACGCTTAGGCGACATGGTGCGCACCAACAGCGAAGCGCTGCTCGGCGCGACAGCCCGCAGTCTCAAGACCGATTATTCGGAAGGCATCGCCATTACTTCGATCTTTCACGCCGACCAAGTTACGGCGATCGAACCGGTGCGCTACCCGGCCGGATCGTCGTTGATGCGTTTCCTGGCGGGGCCGCTCATCGAATCGGGCAACAGCTTTCCGGTGCGGCTGCTCAAAACGCTGGCGCAGATCGTCATCCATCCGTCTGATTCTCTCAAGATGATTGTCCGACCCCGATGGGCGCAGCGCACGACGATCATTCTGGTCATGCAAACGGTAGACAATTACATTCGATTGCGGCTGGGCCGCAGTTTCTTTACACTGTGGAAGCGGCGTTTGGTGTCTACACGTGACGCTGAACACACCATCCCCGGCAAGATCGACATCGGCCATCAAGTCACGCGAACGTTTGCCGAGAAGACCAACAGCATTCCCGCCGGATCGCTCATGGAAGGCGTACTCAACATTCCGATGACGGCCCACATCCTGGGCGGCTGCCCGATAGGCTCGAAGGCCGAAGATGGCGTAGTCGATCTGAACTGCGAAGTTCATAACTATCCCGGACTGTATGTGGTGGATGGATCGATTATGCCCGCCAATCCCGGCGTCAACCCCAGCTTGACGATCACCGCATTAGCCGAATATGCCATGAGCCGTATTCCGGCGAAGCCCGGCGCGAAAGTCCGCCCGCCGATTGGCGTAGCGGCTCCATAAATTTTTCAACCGCGGAGGCCGCGGAGCGCGCGGAGTTTTTATGAAATATCTCCGCGTTCGGCCATACCCCGCGCTTAGCGCGGGTGGCCCGCCAGGCGTCTGCGGCGTCTGCGGCCTCTGCGGTTATCATATTCGATATGCTCAAACAGCTCACTGCATCCGATGAATGGGCTTACGCGCGAGCGTTGAGCCGGCTAGCTCACTATCTGCCTGACGAATCGAAATCAACCGCACTGGCAATCGCTCATCAGATCACCGATCCCGGCGCGCGCGTCCGGGCTTTGCGCGGGTTGGCCGACAGTCTGCCCCAGGCTGGGAAGGACGCGGCGTTGCACGAAGCGTTGACGATCGCGCGCGGCATATCGAATGCGTGGCTGCGCGTGCGAACGTTAGCCGGTGTGTCCATGAGCCTGCCCGCTGAGACGGCGGAGGGTGTACGACGTGAGGCCTTCGCTGCCGCATTGACGATTCAAAACGAATGGCAGCGCGGGCGGGCACTGAACAATCTGAGCAGCTGCCTGCCAGACGATTTGATCGATCAATCGCCGCCGCCCGATCGATTCAAGTTGATCAGGTGCGTGTGTTGACACTGAGCAACCTGGTTGAGCACTTGCCCGACGAAATCAGCGGCGAATTATTGAACGCCGTCCCCAGCGTCGTCGATGAATGGCTGCGGGCCGGGCTGTTGAATTCACTGGCCGGCCGCTTGCGGGCCGAGTCCATCGATCGGGCTATCGCCTTCGCACGTGACCTGATCGATCCTGCGCCGCGCGTCGACGCACTGAGCAGCCTGGCCCATCCTCTACCCGGTGAAGCAAAGATTGATTTGCTGCGCGAAGCCTACACGTCAGCGGCGCAGATCGAGGATGACAGCGCCCGGGCTGAAACGCTGACGGCCTTGATCGGGCAGCTACCCGACGAAATGAAAGACGCAGCCACGCGTGAAGCGCTCGCTGCGGCACGCGCCACCGTCGATCCTGAAATGCGTGCGATGTTGTTGACCGATCTGCTCGATTACTTCGAACAGAAACCGGGTTTCTCCGTAGATGAAGCCCTGAGTGCCGCGCGCCAGATCGAGAAGGCCGCCTCGCGGGCCGCAGCGTTGAGCGCGTTGATCGGTCACCTGTCCCCGGATCAACGTCAGATCATCATCAATGAAACGCTGGGCTTGATGGTTTGAACCGGCGAGAGGTCGAACGAATAGAAGAAACTCTGCGAGTCTTTGGCGACTCGCAGGGTTTTTGATTTATAACGGTTTCCAAGTTGATTTACGGTGTCACCCCGCCTAGCGCGCCACCGTCGCATTGCGACGGGCATGGCGTGAGCGGAGCGACGCCTGGCGGCCCACCGCCGCAATGCGGCGGACATGGGCAGGGTCTCTCCAACAATGGCAGAGATTCCTCGCTTTGCTCGGAATGACAGGCAAGCAGCGCTGCGAATTTGGTTGACCGAGGGAGAAAATCAGCCTATACTGGCAGCATCGGGTTGAATCGTTCAGCGGTGAGGGAAAATCGGATGAGTAAGAAGCGACATAGAAATCGAACGGCAGACGAACTCGGAAAACTCAAAGCAGAATTGCAGTCCAAATTGGCAGGGCAAGGGCGAGAAGTTGTCTTTCAGGAAAACGCGAGTGAGAAAATGTCGGACGTCATAGAAGAATTTATCGAACCCTACCGGCAATCTGCGACGACTTTAGTTGAGTATCAGCGCCTGATCGGCACGGCGATACTTGCCTGGAATGCAGCGCTAGATCAAGGAACGAAACGAGCAGCATTACTGAGAGTTATGCTCAAGACCATCGCGCCGAAAGTTGATCGACAAACGCAAGAAGACTTTTATGCGATCGTGGGAGAAATGATTGAGCGGAAAGAGAAGTATTTTGCGAGCAACCGGCGCCCTATTGTAAATTATCGGGTAACGGAAACGCCGGAGGGAATGCACTTATCAATCGCTTCCTTGATAGAGTAACCGCGCCCAACCACCGCGTCCAAATGACCTTGACTCGGGTGCTCAATTTCAAGACTCACAACAAGGATCGGCATGTTCGAACAAGCCTTTAGAAACATTGACGACGTGCTCCGCAAAGAAGCCGGTTGCACCACCGAACTCGACTACACCGAGCAGACTTCGTGGTTGCTGTTCCTGAAATACCTCGACGGGTTGGAGCAGGATAAGGCAGTTGAGGCTCAGCTGAATGGCAAGAAGTACACCTTCATCTTGGACAAGCCCTATCGCTGGGAAACCTGGGCCGCGCCCAAAGGCAAAGACGGCCAGCTGGATCACAATCGGGCGCTGACCGGCGATGACTTGCGCGACTTCGTAGATGGCAAGTTGTTTCCGTACCTGCGCGGCTTCACGCAGAAGGCCACCGGGCCGAACACCATCGAGTACAAGATCGGGCAAATCTTCGGGGAGATCAAGAACAAAATCCAAAGCGGCTACAACCTGCGCGAGATCATCGACCACATTGACGAACTGCGCTTCCGCTCGCAGACTGAAAAGCACGAACTCAGTCACCTGTACGAAGCCAAGATCAAAAATATGGGCAACGCCGGGCGCAACGGCGGCGAGTATTACACCCCGCGCCCGCTCATCCGCGCGATGGTGCAGGTGGTGCGACCCATCATCGGCGAGCGCATTTACGACGGCGCAGTCGGCTCGGCGGGCTTCCTGTGCGAGGCGTTCGATTATCTGAAGGCCACACCCCGCCTCACCACCAGAGACCTCGACTTCCTCCAGAACCGCACGTTTTACGGCAAGGAGAAAAAGTCGCTGGCGTACGTCATCGCCATCATGAACATGATTTTGCATGGCATCGAAGCGCCTAACATCCTCCACACCAACACGCTCACCGAGAACCTGGCCGACATTCAGAACAAAGACCGCTACGAGGTGGTGCTGGCCAATCCACCCTTCGGCGGCAAGGAGCGCAAGGAAGTCCAGCAGAATTTTCCCATCCGCACGGGCGAGACGGCTTTTTTGTTCCTGCAGCACTTCATCAAAATGCTCAAGGCCGGTGGGCGCGGCGGCGTGGTGATCAAAAACACTTTCCTCTCCAACACCGATAACGCCTCGGTGAGCCTGCGCAAATTGCTGTTGGAAAGTTGCAACCTGTACACCGTGCTCGATTGCCCCGGCGGCACGTTTCAGGGCGCGGGCGTGAAGACGGTGGTGCTGTTTTTCGAGAAGGGCGCGCCCACCCGCCAGATCTGGTATTATCAACTCGACCCCGGTCGCAACCTGGGCAAGACCAACCCGCTCAACGACGACGACCTACGAGAGTTTATCGAACTGCAAAAGACGCGCGCCGACTCGCCCAGGAGTTGGAGCGTAGACGCGGCCAGCATTGACCCGACGACCTTTGACCTGTCCGTGAAGAACCCCAACGGCGGCGAAGCAGTGACGCACCGCCGCCCGCAAGACATCATGGACGAAATCGTCGCGCTGGACGCTGAGAGCGCGGAGGTGCTGGGGAATATCAGGGGGTTGCTATGAAAGACGATGGGAATAATTCGAATGATGCGAGTCAGGGGAAGCACCCCTCCCATACTTCCCCTACTTCCCAACCGCCTGAGCGTGTACTCCCGCCTCGCGGCGATTATCAGACGCTCCTATCGTTCCAGAAGGCTGAGGTGGTCTATGATCTCACCTTCCGCTTTGCGCACAAGTTCCTCTCTCGGGGAGACCGCACCATTGACCAGATGATCCAGGCCGCCCGCTCCGGGAAAAAGAATATTCTGGAAGGCAGCAAGGCCGCGCTGACTTCCAAAGAAACCGAGATCAAGCTCACCAATGTGGCGCGCGCCAGCCTTGAGGAGTTGTTGGACGACTACCGCGACTACCTCCGCGCCCGTGATTTCCCGATCTGGGACAAGGACTCCAAAGAGGCGCTATACGTCCGCAAGCTGGGCCGTAAAACGCCGCAGACCTTCGAAGACTACCGCGAGTTTTGCGAAACCCGCCCCGCCGAAGTGGTGGCGAACATCGCCATCTGCCTCATCCACCAGACCAACTACCTGCTGGATCAGCAGCTGCGCCGTTTGGAGAAAGACTTCGTCGAACAGGGCGGACTGCGTGAACGCATGACGCGCGTCCGCTTGCAATATCGTAACAGCACCCAGCCAGCCAATGCGTCTCACACTTCTGATAGGCTGCCACCCCGGAAAAC
>JADGQE010000039.1 GCA_017882055.1 Thermoflexales bacterium | reverse complement strand
CTTCCAGTCCGACGATCTAGACTTCCAGTAAAACGGTCAACACTTCCAGTGAAACGAGGCCATTTCCAGTCAGACGGCCCGCACTTCCAGTGAAACGGGGGCCACTTCCAGTCAAAGCGGAGATACAAGCGGCCAGCCATAACGCCCAGAATACAACATCAGCCTTCAAGGGAGCGAGACTAACCGAGATCAGAATCCAACGAGCCGCCCAGCAAGCCGCTCGTAAAATCTAATCTGGAGGCTACCATGAGTATCGTCGAGAACTACATTGGGAAAGTAACGGTTGCTGTTGAAGTCGCGCTCGGTGAACCTGCGATCGGAACCATCCTCGAGGGAGAGGGCTATAACCCGGTCGATCTGCAGGCCATCAAGGGTTGCATCCCCTCGGTGCAAACCGCCTACCAGGACGTGCTCAAGATCGATTCCGATCTAACGCAAGCCACCGGTCTATTGGAGACTAACTTCGCGCTTGTCAAGAAGGAACTCGCCGCACTCCGCCGCTCCATGACCAATAATCTGCCGGCCAGAAGCCCGCTCTTCGCCCGCCTCGGCATGAAAGAGACGCAGCCGCGCAAACAAGAAGCGCTGCTCGAATTTGCCCAGCGCGTCTTCAGCAGCGGCCTGGCGTTGACCGACGCCGAAGCCGCGCCCCTGATCAAACGCAAGTGGGATAAGGCGCGTTTCACTGCCGCACTCGCCGCCGTCAAAGCCGCTGTCGCCGCCAACGTCGCTCAAGAAGCGGGCAAAGGCTCCTCCGTGGCCGCGACTGCGGCCCTGTATGATCGCATCGACGAACTCGATGCCGCCTTCCGGCCTATGGCCAAAGATGCCCGCGATCTGCTCAAAGATCAGCCGGGTGAATTGACCAAGATGGGCTTGCAGACCGGCGTCTTCAAGAAGCCTCAACGGCCTGTGCCGGGCAAGAGCCGCAAACCCGCGCCGCCTACTCCGCCGCCTGCTGTGTGATGGCGATTAATGTAGGGGCAATTCACCCTGGCACTGCCCGCCAGGGCAAGTGTGAATTGCCCCTACAATATGTTGATAACCATGAATCATCGTCGATCGATCCGTTTAAAGGATTACGATTATTCGCAGGCTGGCGCGTATTTCATTACCATTTGCGCCCATCAACGCGAATGTTCATTTGGTGAGATCGTCAACGATCAATTGATCCCGACCGAAATCGGCCGGATCGTTCAAGATGTATGGAATACCTTGCCGGATCGGTATTCGGAAATTGAATCGGATGCATTTGCCCTTATGCCTAATCACATGCATGGCATCATCGTGATTCACGATGTGGTAGGGGCGATTCACCCTTGCCCTGGCGGGCAGTGCCAGGGTGAATCGCCCCTACATGAATCGCCCCTACCGCCTCTACGAGATCGTTCCGAACGACGCCGAATGTTGCTGCCCAAGGTCGTGGGCTATTTCAAAATGAACACTGCCAAGCGCGCCAATCAAATCCGATTGACCCCTGGCCTGCCATTATGGCAGCGCAATTATTACGAGCACATCATTCGCTGCGAACGCGAGTGGAATGCTATCCGTGAATACATCAATCTCAATCCAGCCCGTTGGGTACTTGACCGTGAAAATTTCATCAACCTGGCTTCTAGCCCGCAAACAAACACCGTCGATTCATATTGGCGTGAGGCTGGGTTGTAAGATTCATGTAGGGGCAATTCACACTTGCCCTGGCGGGCAGTGCCAGGGTGAATTGCCCCTACGTGAATTGCCCCTACGTGAATTGCTTGATTCACGTCGATCAAATTAAAAGCGGGTGGCAATCCGTTGCCATCCGCGTATCTGTTTTGCAATCCGTTGACGAAAACGATCCGCTACAAGCCGCTGATACTTCTCCGAATGATCGAGTAATTCTCCAGCGCCTTGCCCGCGCCCATCGCCACGCACGCCATCGGCGCTTCGGCCACGTAAGCCGCCACGCCGGTCTCTTTGGTAATGAGCTGATCGAGCCGCCTCAGCAACGCCCCGCCGCCCACCAGGACCAGACCCCGATCGATGATGTCGGAGGCGAGTTCGGGCGGTGTTTTCTCCAGCACGCTTTTCACGACGCTCACGATGGCGGCTAAAGGTTCCTGAATCGCCTCGGTCACTTCGGATGAACGAATGCGGATCGTGCGGGGCAGCCCGGCGACCTGATCGCGCCCCTGGATCTCCATCTCCAGATCGTCTTCCAGCGTGATGGCCGCACCGAGACGGAACTTGATCTCTTCCGCGGTGGGTTCACCAATGGCCAGGTTGTACTTTTTGCGGACGTAGGCGACGATGGCTTCGTCCATGCGCACGCCGCCGATCCGCACCGAGTTGGCGACGACGATGCCGTTCATCGAAATCACGGCGGCTTCGGTCGTGCCGCCGCCCAGATCGAGCACCATGTTGCCGGTCGGGGTGTTGACGGGCAGGCCCGCGCCGATGGCGGCCGCGATCGGTTCGGGAATCAGATGGACATCACGCGCTGCGCCGCCGGCCGAAACGGCCGCTTCGTGCACGGCGCGGCTCTCGACGCTGGTCACGCCGAACGGCACGCTGATCATGATCTTGGGCTTGAACCAGTTGAAGCGGCCGGTCACTTTGTGGATGAAGTAGCGCAGCATCGCCTCGGTGATCTGATAGTCGGCGATGACGCCGTCGCGCATGGGGCGGACAACCTCGATCGCGTCGGGCGTGCGGCCCAGCATCGCGCGGGCTTCCTCACCCACGGCGACGATTTTGTTCTCATCGATGGAAATAGCGACGACCGAAGGCTCCTGCAGGACGATGCCTTGCCCACGGACATGGACCAACACGTTAACCGTTCCGAGGTCAACGCCGATTTCCTTCCGAAGCATGATGATTCCTTGGAGAAACCAGCCCCCCGCCGAAACCTGGTCTCAGAAGATTTTAGCAGTCACATTATGCAGGCCGTACACTTTGTCATTCCCGCGCAGGCGGGAATCCAGCGTGGCACGAACTGGACACCCGCCTTCGCGGGTGTGACACTGCGTAAGGTGAGTTACTCACTTGATTTGATTTCGGGCCGCTCGCGGCGGCGGACACCCTGCCGCTGCGCTACGGTAACACGAATTTGCGCGCGGCGCAAGGCCGCCAAGGCTTCCTCGATGTTGGCGCCGGCCGGCCGGTCTTTGAGCATCTTCTCGGCGCGCTCGCGGGCTTGCTCGGCGCGGGCGATGTCGATCTCGTCCGCCTTCTCAGCCGCATCGGCTAACACGATCACGTGATCGGGCTGGACTTCCAGGAAGCCGCCGCCGATGCTGAAGAGTTCCTCCGTGCCGCCGTGTTTAACCCGCAGCACGCCTTCTTTCAGCGTGGTCAGCAGCGAAGCGTGATGCGGCAGGATGCCCATTTCGCCTTCACTGCCGGGCGCGACCACCATGTCTACATCGCCGGAGTAAAGACGTCGTTCTTGAGTCACAATCTCAAGATGCAGCGTTGCCATGTTTTACGCCTCGCGTTTCATGCGTTCGCCCACTTCGACGGCCTCTTCGATCTTGCCGATCATGTAGAAGGCTTGCTCGGGCAGGTCGTCGTGCCTGCCCTCGAGAATTTCGCGGAAGCCGCGGATGGTTTCGCGCAGCGGCACGTAGCGGCCATCGCGGCCGGTGAACTGCGCCGCCGTGAAGAACGGCTGTGACATGAAGCGCTCGATCTTGCGGGCGCGCCCGACCAGCAGCTTATCGTCTTCCGACAGTTCTTCCACGCCGAGAATGGCGATGATGTCCTGCAAATCTTTGTAGCGCTGCAACACGCGCTGCACTTCGCGCGCGGTGTTGTAGTGATCCTCGCCGACGATCACCGGATCGAGAATGCGCGACGTCGAGGCCAAGGGATCAACGGCCGGGAACAACGCGCGGGCGGCGATGGCGCGATCGAGCGCGATCGTCGCATCGAGATGAGCGAAGGTCGCCACCGGCGCGGGGTCCGAGTAGTCGTCGGCAGGCACGTAGACCGCTTGCATCGACGTGATCGATCCGCGTTTAGTGGAAGTGATGCGCTCTTGCAACTCACCCATTTCGTTCGACAGCGTTGGTTGATAACCGACGGCGCTGGGCAAGCGGCCGAGCAGCGCCGATACTTCCGAGCCGCTCATCGAGAAGCGGAAGATGTTGTCGATGAATAACAGGATGTCGCGGCCTTCATCGCGAAAATATTCGGCCATCGTCAGGCCGGTCAAGGCGACGCGCAGGCGCACCCCCGAGGGTTCATTCATCTGACCAAAGACCATCACGGTCTTGTCCATGACGCCGGCTTCGCGCATTTCGCCGTACAACTGCGTGCCTTCGCGCGTGCGCTCGCCCACACCCGCAAACACCGAGTAGCCGCCGTGTTCTGCGGCGATCGATCGAATCAACTCGGTGATGATCACCGTCTTGCCGACGCCCGCGCCGCCGAATACGCCGGTCTTGCCGCCTTTGGTGAACGGCGCGATCAGATCGATGACTTTGATGCCGGTCTCGAAGACTTCCGTCTTGGTCGCTTGCTCATCGAAGGTCGGGGCCAGGCGATGGATGGGCGCCTTGAGGTCGGTCTTGACTTCCCCCCGATTATCGACGGGCCGCCCCAGCGCATTGAAGATGCGGCCCAGCGTTACCGGCCCGACCGGCACGCTGATCGCTGCGCCCGTATTGACGGCGGCCACACCGCGGCTCAGGCCGTCGGTGGTGTCCATCGCCACGCAGCGCACGCGATCGTTGCCAAGGTGCTGCTGCACTTCCAGGACCAGCGCTTCTTTGCCGGGCCGTGCGATTTCAAGCGCGTCGTAAATATTCGGTAAGTGGTCGGTCGGAAAAGCGACGTCGACGACGCCCCCCAGTACCTGTACTACCTTTCCGTCTTGAGCCATTGAGTATCCTCTCCTCTAATGCGTACGAGTAACGCGTAATACGAGAACATATGCGGGCCTACTTCTTCTTTTGCGATGGGCGTTTGGTTCGCTGCGTGCGATGTCGTTCCACTTGAGAAAGCAGGGTAACGTCAATCAAATCTTGTGGACGACCGGCGGCCTGCTTTGAAGCGATCAAATCCGCTCTCGAAATAAATATCACAGGGACTCCATCAAAATCGGCTTCGATTCGATGTCTCCAGGCTGAATCGAAGGTCAAGCCCGTGATCGACATCAGAACATCGACTCGAACCGGCGGCATACCCATTTGATAAAAATAGCCTTCATGCGCAAAGTCGTCTGCCGTCATTCCGACGAGTGGCGCACCAAACTCACGGAGCGCCTGAAACACTGCGGCGGCATTCTTTCGATCAGCGCGAATCCAAAGGTCAAGATCTTTTGTGTAACGAGGCTCCGTGTACTTTATCACGGCATAGCCACCGATGATCAGGTATTAACGTGATAAGCGTTGAAAAGATTCAGCAGATCTTTGAAGTCGGAGCTGACGGGCATCTTTTCCTTTCATCTTATAGGCCGTGATGACCAGTTCCCATGCGGCCGCGAAGCGTGCCGTATCCGTTTGAGCCTGCCAGAATTGCAGATCAAATGAGCGGTCGAGGTCCTCCAGTTTTCCTTTGCGCTCCATCACCACACGATCTATGGTTTTCATGATTGCCTGTGTATCCTCAGGTCGTTTCAAGGATAATAGCGAAAGCCGCCCGGCACACGATCAGCTTGCCTGTTTCAAGGCCTCCGCGCCGCCGGCGATGTCCAGTAATTCATTGGTGATCGCCGCCTGGCGGGCTTTGTTGCGAACGAGCGTATACGTTTCGATCAAGTTCCTGGCGCTGTCGGTGGCGTTGCGCATGGCCACCATGCGCGCACTGTGTTCGCTCGCCAGCGATTCCAGGATCGCTTGATAGACTTGCAGTTCGGTGAAACGCGGGATCAGGGTGTCGAGAATCTCTGTCACTCCGGGTTCATAGATGATTTCCAGGCGCGGCCCGGTCCGACCTTCACTCGCATTCACCGG
The DNA here is from genome assembly GCA_017882055.1 of Thermoflexales bacterium. Lineage (GTDB taxonomy): Bacteria > Chloroflexota > Anaerolineae > Fen-1058 > Fen-1058 > JADGQE01. The sequence continues at coordinate 8,547 of JADGQE010000039.1, read as the reverse complement.
CGTGTGAACCAGCAGCTGACTTGAGATGCTGGTGCTCAACGGCAGCAAGGGCCGAACGGTTGCTTTCTGACTGAGCGTATTAATGAAGTCGGTGTAAGCGATGTAAACGGCATCTACTTGATCCGACAAAAAATCCTCGATCGCCGTGCGGCCGATCGGGGTAACATCCAGAAACGAAGGCGCGGCGGGCAAGTTGCTGAACTCCGCCACGATCCGCTGCCCGGCACGAAAGAGCAGTTCGCGCCCTTTGCGGCCCACGCTAATTACCTGCACCGGCACCGTCTGCGCTTTGATGAACTCCAGCGCCGCGCGGACGACATTGTAGTTGAACGCACCGGCCAGGCCGCGATCGCTGCTCACGACAATCAAGTCGATCTTCTTGACCGGGCGGGCAGTGAGCAGGGGATGAAGACTCGGCCCCGCGCCGGCCTGCTGTGATAGATCGGTCAGTACCCGCCACGCTTCCTGGGCGTAGGGTCGGGTAGCCGTCACAGCGGCTTGCGCTTTGCGAACCTTCGAGGCCGACACCGCTTCGAGGGCGCGCGTGACCTGCGAAATATTCTTGATACTGCGAATTCGGCGTTCGATCTCTCGTACGGTAGCCATAGTTTAGTTACCTAATCAATTGGTCAATTGGTCAACTGGTTACCAATTGCCCACGCGAAGCGACCAGTTGCCCAATTCACTAACTCCATGACTTCTTGAACTCTTCGCAGGCCTGCTTCAGCTTTGCCGTCGTCTCGTCGCTGATCTTCTTCTCAGTGTCGATCGCATCGAGGATGCCCGGATATTGCGTGGCGACATACCTGGTAATGGCGGCTTCCCAATCCTTCATCCGCCCGATGGGCACGGCATCCGCGTAGCCGTTGGTCGCGGCATAGATCGCGACGACTTGATTGGCCAACGACACCGGTTGATATTGCGGCTGCTTGAGGATTTCAGTCAAACGCAGGCCGCGTTCGAGTTGGCGGCGAGTGGTCGCATCGAGATCGGAGCCGAACGACGCAAAGGCGGCCAGATCGCGATACTGCGCCATATCGCCCTTCAATCGACCGGCGACTTGTTTCATCGCTTTGGTCTGCGCATCACCGCCGACGCGCGACACCGAGATCCCCACATTCATCGCGGGCCGGATACCGGCGTTGAACAGATCCGTTTCAAGATAGATCTGCCCGTCCGTGATCGAGATGACGTTGGTTGGAATGTATGCCGACACGTCACCGAGCAGCGTTTCGATAATGGGCAGCGCCGTGAGTGAACCGGCGCCGCGTTCCTTTGAAAGTTGTGCAGCCCGTTCGAGCAGCCGTGAGTGGAGATAGAACACGTCGCCCGGATAGGCTTCGCGGGCAGGGGGCCGCCGCATCAGCAGCGAAACCTGTCGATAAGCCCAGGCGTGCTTGCTCAGATCGTCGTAGACCACCAGCGCGTCTTTGACCAATTTGCCGCCGATGGTGACGCCGTTCTCCATGACTTCTTCGCCGATAGCACAGCCGGCGTACGGCGCGATGTATTGTAATGAAGCGGGCTCAGAGGCTGAGGCGATGACGATGATGGTGTAATCCAGCGCGCCGTATTGTTCGAGGGTGGCAACCAGGCGGGCAATGGCCGATCGCTTCTGGCCGATGGCGACGTAGATGCAGACGAGGTCCTGGCCCTTTTGATTGATGATCGTGTCGACGCAGATGGCGGTCTTGCCGGTCTGCCGGTCGCCGATGATCAACTCGCGCTGTCCGCGGCCGATCGGGATCATCGCATCGATCGGCTTGATACCGGTCTGCACGGGCCGATTGACGTTGGCCCGTTCGATCACGCCCGGCGCAATGCGTTCGATGTTGCGGAATTTCGTGGTGGTGATAGCGCCTTTGCCGTCGAGGGGGCGGCCCAACGGATCGACGACGCGGCCCAGCAGTGCGTCGCCGACGGGCACCGAAGCAATGCGCTGGGTGCGGCGTACCAACTGGCCTTCTTCCAGATCGGCATATTCCCCCAAAATGATCACGCCGACCCGATCCTCTTCCAGGTTGAAGGCCACGCCCAGCGTGCCGTTGGAAAACTCAACCAACTCATTCGATTGCACGTTGGCCAGGCCTGACACACGCGCGATGCCGTCGCCGACATCGATCACTTCGCCGACATCTACGGCTTCCACCCTGGGCGTGAACGAATCGATCTGCGCTTGAAGATTCGTCGTCAGATCTTTAATGATCAAATCCATCTCTTTAGCAGCCATTCAGCCTCCTCTGGCCGAGCGACGCCCTTGGAGCGTCTGGTGTTAGGGGATGTATTAGAGACCTTTCAGATTTTTGAAACCCGAAAGGTCCTCAACTCTCACTTGGGTGTGCCAAAGTATACCAGATGTTAATCGATCGGCCAATCGGTATACATGACAACGGCCCTCTCGGGGGCCGCACTTGCAATAATGATACCTGAAAGAAAAATTTTGTCCAGCAGTTCACAAATCAAGTGGTGCGCTAATTCGATAGTTGAGCAGTCAATTGGCCGAAGGTGGTCAATTTGGCAACTGGTGACTGGGCAATTGGTAATTGGTAACCAGTTGACCAATCGACTAATCGACCAGTTGACCATTGATCATTGTTCATTGGCCTGTGGTCGCTCTTGTACACCGCGCCAAAACAGGACCAAAGTGAACACGGCGATAATGGCCGAAATCAAGGCAGCGGCGATGAAGCCGGGTCCTGCGGTGAGTGCGCTGCCCGTCAGGTCCCCTGCCATGCGTCCCACGCTGCCGGCGGTTACGCCCAGCGCCAGCATCGTGCCGCGGGCCTGCGGCATTTGTTCGCTCATAATGGGAATGCCCGATACGACACTGAACTCGAAGCCGAGAAAGGCCACACTGATTGCCGCCAACGCTAACCATAGATCGACCTGGCCGATGGTCACCAGCAGCCCGTAACCGATCAGCACGACGATCAGTCCGCCAGTCACGCCGCGCTTCTTGCCGATCCGGTCGAGAAAGGCGCTGCTGCCAGCCGAAGCGACAACCTCAAAGATGCCGAATAGAATTTGAGTGCCACCGCGCTCAGCGGTGCTCAAACCGAAATGCTGCTCGAACCAACTGCCGTAGCCGACCTGAATATTTTCGAAAGCAAGGAACATCAGGAACCACATCAACATAAAGACTATGGCACTGCGGCTGTGTCTGAGCGATGCGAGTTTGAAGGGTTCGGTGGCGTGTGCGCGTTGTGTGGTCGGCGTTTCCTGCAGCAACAGCGTCGAGGCCGCGCACACCAGCGAAGCCACTGCCAGGCCGATGAACGGTGCGCGCCAGCCCTGCGATCCGATCAGCAGGCCAACCAGCGGCACACCGATCATGCCTGAGATAGCCCACGTCATCTCGATCGTGCCGGTCACGCGTCCGCGCCGCGCGAAAGGCACGCGTTCGCTGATGTAGGCGATTAAGGTGGGAATGTACAACGCGGATCCGATGCCCGAAATGATGCAGCCGATGGCCGCCGCAAAAACGCCGTCGGCCGCGCCGATGAAGCCTAACCCGATCGCCAACAGCACCAGCGCGATCGACATGGCGCGCCGGTGGCCGATCCGATCGGACAGCGCGCCGAGGATCGGTCCCACGATGCCGATGCCGTTGCGCAGCGAGACCAGCGTGCCGAGTTGATCGATCGGCAGGCGCAGGCCGGCGGCGATCTCCGGCAGGAACGGATACATCATGCGGATCGATAAATCGTGCGCCAGCCGGCCGAAGATCCCGATGCTGAGTATGCGACCCAAGCGAGGAGTTGGTTGAGGCGAATGAATTGTCACGTTCGGTTGAAAAGAAAACAGTCGCTTAGTCTTCTTCTACGCCTCGGCCCAGTTTGCGCGACTTTTGATAGGCTGCCCAGATCGCGCGCGACATGACGGTGCGCAGTCCGCCTTTTTCAATTTGGTACAGCGCCTCCGCACTGGTTCCGCCCGGTGAGGTGACTTGATTGCGCATGGCGGCTAAATGCTGTTTGTTCTGCCGCGCATACTCGACGCTGCCACGCACGGTTTGATACACCAGCTGTTCTGCGACGGTGCGGCTGAAGCCCATGTGCACCCCGGCATCGATCATCGCCTCCATGAAGAGGAATACGTAAGCCGGGCCGGTGCCGCTCAACGCCGTCGCCATGTCGAGATACCGCTCGTCGTTGGCGTAGACCTCTTCGCCGATGGAGCCAAAGACCGCTTTGGCCTGATCGCGATGTACCTGGCTCAAAGTTTCCGGGCAGGTCCACACCGTCATCCCTAACCCGATTTGCGCGGGCGTATTCGGCATGGCACGCACAACCGCCTTGTGTTGCAGTACATTGGTAATAACTTCCATCCGCGCTCCTGCGACGATCGACAGCACCAGCGCGTCCGGCGCAACGCAGCCTGCTAGCTGCGTCATGACGCCATGCAGCACTTGCGGCTTTACCGATAGCACGATGATCTTCGCTCCGTTTACGGCCGCCGAATTATCCGTCGTATAGCGCACACCATATTTGTCAAGCAGCTCGGCGCCACGCTCGGAGCGCGTATCACTGGCCATGATCTGCTGCGGCGGCAGGTTCGCCTGTGTGATCAACCCCTTAATCATCGCTTCACCCATCGCGCCCGATCCGATAAATGCGAATGTTTGATCTTTGAGCATGCCAACCTCCTGAGATGAATTGGGCCGAAGTATACCACGCCAATTGCGAAGCGTGTCGTCTGGACTTTCGAAGCGAGGTGGCTGTTTGGTTGCCGGTTTTGCGCCAGCTTGACGGGCTGTGCTGCGAGTGCTACCATGAATTTGCCCAGGAAGTCGAGGTGATCGCGAACGGACTTGATCCGTTCGAGGAAAGTCCGAACTCCATAGAGCGCGATGCCGGATAACGTCCGGGCGGGGCAACTCGCGGAGCAGGACCACAGAAACAGACGGCCTCGCAAGAGGTCACGGTGAAAAGGTAAGGTAAGAGCTTACCGGCGCACACGGTAACGTGTGCGGCCAGGCAACCCCCATCGGGAGCAAGGCCAAGCAAGCGAGTGGCGTCTTCGGACGCACAGCGACGGCTCGTCGCCCGTCTCGCGGGTAGGCCGCTAAAGCCGCCGGGTAACCGTCGGCGTAGAGAAATGATCGCCACCCGGTTTCGATCGGGAACAGAATTCGGCTTATCGATCTCCTGGGCAAAAAGTCCGGCGAAGGTTCATCAAGAATCTTCGCCGGACTTTTTGGTTGGTTTGAGTGATTTGGCCTTACCTTAAAATTTCGGTTTGCCAGTAGACTTTTTGACCGAAATGGGTGTATACTGTGCAAGTCAGTGGGTGAAAGTGGGGCAAAGTGGGTTGCACTTGCCCACTTTTCGATCAAAATTAGCCAAAAGTGGGAGAATTAGAACCAATGTTCTTAGGCGAATACGCCCATACCATCGATGAAAAAGGCCGATTGACATTACCGGCTCGATACCGCGTCGCGCTTTCGGGCGGCGTCGTCGTGACGCGCGGCATTGATAAATGCTTGCTCGTTTTTCCGATGGCCGAATGGGAGAAACTGGCCCAGCAGATCAGTGCGTTACCCATCACGGATTTGCCGGCGCGTGAATTTCGCCGCTTGATGTTTTCCGGCGCATCTGACGCATTGCCGGATAAGCAGGGCCGCGTGTTGCTGCCATTGTACTTGCGCGAGTATGCCGGTCTCAACGGCGACGCGATCGTCGCCGGGCTGAATACTCACATGGAAATCTGGTCGCCGGATGCCTGGAATACCGCGCGCGCCACTTTTGAATCTGGCACACTCGGCGCCGAATACTGGGCCAGGTTGGGAATCTAGAATGCAGAATGCAGAATTCAGAATGCCCGGTATTGATTGAGTATCAAACATTGATCATTGAGAATTGGGCATTGAGAATTGATCTTTGACTATTCACAGGACCGTTCTTTTACAAGAAGTCATTGACGGGCTGGCACTCAAGCCCGGCGGCCGATACATCGATGGCACGGTCGGCGGCGGCGGACACAGTGAAGCCATTCTGCGCGGTGCACCCGATTCGCATTTGCTGGGACTCGACGCGGATCCGCTGGCGATCCAACGAACTGCAGCGAGATTAGCAGCTTTCGAAGCGCGTGTCAAATTGGCCAATCAAAACTTTTCGCAGTTGGGTGAAGCGGCGCGGGCGAACGGTTTTGATTCAGTCGATGGCATCGTGCTGGATCTGGGCCTGTCGTCCGATCAGCTGGAAGATCGCCGCCGGGGGTTTGGCTTCATCGCCGGCGGGCCGCTCGACATGCGTTTCAACCCCAATCAAGGCCTGTCGGCGGCCGAGTTGATCAACGTGTTGGAGCCGGACGAGCTGGCCGATCTAATCTATCGATATGGCGAAGAACCGGCCAGCCGCAGAATCGCCCGGGCGATCGAAGCTGCCCGGCCCATCGAAACGGCGGAGCAACTGGCCGACGTCGTCGAAAAGGCCATCGGGCGACGCGGGCGAATTCACCCGGCCACGCTCACGTTTCAAGCGCTGCGGATCGCCGTCAATGATGAAATGGGCGCGCTGCTGACGGTGCTGCCGCAAGCGAATGAATTACTCAAGAGCGGGGGGCGCCTGGCGGTTATCTCATTTCATTCGTTGGAAGATCGGATCGTCAAAGAGTACCTGCGGTCGGCTTCACGGGTTCGACCGGCACAGCCGGATGATCCACCGGACATGGTCCGGCACGAGCCGACCTTGAGGTTGATCACGCACAAGCCGATTGTGCCGGGCGATGAAGAAGTGGCGAACAATTCGCGGGCACGCAGTGCCAGGTTGCGAGTTGCCGAGAAATTGTAACGATGGCGCGTCAGCAAAGATCGCAAACCAGGAATAACCGATTTACCGATTGGGCCAATCAAGGCTTGAAGATGGCGCATTGGCCCGTCAGCCGGGTGGCGCGACTGGGTCTGCTGATCGGCATCGGCGTGGCGATTGCCGCCTTGTATTTATTGCAGTCCAGCGAGATTGTCACGGCCAGCCGTCACGTGCAGTCGCTGCGCAGTGAGCTGGCCCAGCAGCGGCACGCCAATGCGGATCTAGCCGTGGTGATTAGCAAGGCCGGCTCGGTGGATCAGTTGAAGCAGCGTGCGCAGGTCCTGGGTTTTGAGCCGGCGCAGTCCGTGGTTTATTTGCCGGTGCATACGCTGCCAGTTGACGACGCACCTTCATTGCGACCGATTCTTGAAACGCCTTAAATCATGACACCTTCACGCCAACGACTGGTTTTCCTGGTTATCCTGCTGGCTCTGCTGGCAACGATTGCCGTTGTGCAGCTGGTTCGCTTTCAGATCGTGCAGGGTACTCCGAGTGGTGCGCCGTCGCTCGTCGGTCTGGCGGGGCAAGCCGGGCCAGCGATGCGCGGCCGAATCTGGGATCGCAACGGTCAGCTGCTGGCCACCGACGATACGCGCTTTGAGGTGCTGTTCGATCGCATTAACGGGGATGTCACCGGGACTGTGCGTGAATTGACGCCGGTGCTGAATATGTCGCCGGATGAGTTTCGCGCAACGATCAATGTGACGTATGGGCAGGTGGTGATTACTCGCGGTCTGTTGCCGGATATGGCGCTACGAGTGGACGGTTTGGGGATTCATGGCATCAGTGCCCAGGCGTACTGGCATCGCGTGTATCCAGAGGGCCAGCTGGCAGCCCATGTTCTGGGCTTTGTCAACGCGGAGCCTAAAGGTTTTTACGGAGTAGAAGGCCACTATAACACCGAGCTGAACGGACAGGATGCGCAGCCTGCCGTTTCGACGACGAAGCCCGGCACCGATCTGGTTCTGACCATCGATCGGACGGCGCAAGCGATTGCCGAAGAAGAATTGGCCCGCGGCTTGCAGGACACTGGCGCGAAGTCGGGATCCATCCTCGTGATGAATCCGCGCAACGGCGAGCTCCTGGTGATGGCCTCCGCGCCAAGTTACGATCCGAATGCTTACGCCGATCTGGTTAAAGACAGCCCTGATCAATTTGTGGATCCGGCCATCAGCTCGAACTACGAACCGGGTTCGGTCTTTAAGATCATCACGCTGGCGGCGGCTCTCGATCTGGGCACGGTAACACCGGAGACGACTTATCAGGACACGCCGTATATTGAAGTGGGCGGCCAATTGTTGTGGAACTGGGATCGGCAGGGCCACGGCGTAGTGAACATGATCGGAATGATGGCGAAGTCGCTGAATGTGGGCGCAGCCACCTTGAGCACGCGCATGGGCCAGCAGAACTTCTATCGTTATCTGCGGGCGTTTGGCATTGGCCGGCCAACCGGCATCGATCTGCAAGGCGAAGCCGCCGGGCTGCTGCGCACGCGTGACACCGATCCAGCGGATTGGTCGGAAGCTGATCTGGGTACGAACGCATTTGGTCAGGGCCTGGCGTTGACGCCGATTCAATTAGTCACGGCGGTTGCGGCGGTTGCAAACGATGGCCTCATGGTTCAGCCGCATGTCGTTAAACAAATCGTTGATGGCGACAAAGTGACGACGGCGCAAGTGGTCAAGGTCGGCCGCCCGATTACAGAACGAACGGCGCATACGCTGACCGATGTGCTGGT
>JADGQE010000038.1 GCA_017882055.1 Thermoflexales bacterium | reverse complement strand
TCATGTGCTAACCCAAAAGTAGTAGTAGGCACTCCAAATGCCTGAAATTGACGCAAAAGCCTTTGAATTGTTAACGCCATCTCTGCATATCGCCTCAATAATTGGCGAAGGTATTGTATCTATCAAGGCTTTGCTACTAATCAGCGAATTCAGTTGCCACGATTCAATCACTAAGAACTGGCGGCAAATTCTCCTCGCAGATTGGGCACGCGGTCAGGCCGCCAGGCCGTCGGGTTATTGAGAATCTCTCGAATAATCAAACTGACACAGCCCATCACGCACGCGTCAGACTTGAAGGCCGATAGTACAATCTGCATCCCCGCTCGATTGGCGGCCAGCGCGCGCGCTTCCACTTCACGCTGAGCACGCGGCAGAATATAAGGACCCGCCAGGCTCAGCATACCGCCCAACACGATCAAACTGGGATTGAACGCATTCAACAAATTGGCAATGCCAATGCCCAGGTAACGTCCCACGTCATCTAACACGAGCAACACCGCCGGTTCGTCACGCTGAGCCGCTTCCAACACGTGCTTCATGCGAATGGCCTGAATGTTTCCATTCACTTCAGGCAAGGCCATCAAAATCGGCGCGCGGCCTTCGCCCGCCACCTGCTGCACCCGATTGACGATCGCCGTCGGGCCGATCAAAGTTTCCCAGCAGCCTCGATTACCGCACTTGCATTGTTGGCCGTCGGGCGCGAGCGTCATATGCCCGATTTCGCCCGCATACCCGCCGACTCCACCGTATAACTTGCCATCGATCACGATGCCGCCACCCAGGCCAACGCCGGCACTCAAGTGAATGAAGTTGGCCACTTGCCTGGCATTGCCCAGCATGTGTTCGCCCAACGCGGCGGCATTCGCTTCATTCTCGACGATGACCGGCACCTTGAAACGCTGCCACATTTCACGCAGCGGCACATTGCTCCAGCCCAGGTTCGGTGCAAACAACAAAGTGCCCGTCGCATGATCAACCAGACCGGGGACGCCCAGGCTGATGCCGAGTAAACGCTGACCGGCAGCCTCAACCTGCGCGATTGCTTCTACCACTAAGGCTTCGGTCTGAGCCAGGACTTGATCTTGATTGGGCTTGGCTGAGTAATCGTGGCCATTGGTCTCGATGGTGCGCTGCCACAATACATTAGCCTTCAAATCGGCTAATACCACCGAGGCGAAGTCGACGCCAATCTCTGCGCCAATCACGCGGCCGGCATCAGGATTGATATCGATCATCACTCCGGGCCGGCCCGGCCCGACACTCGACGTGCCGGTTTCTTTGATGTAGCCCCAGGCTTGCAACTCGGTCAGAATGCTGCCGATCGTGCTTTTATTGAGGCCGCTGATCTCGGTCAGCCTTGCCCGCGCAATCGGCCCGCCTGCTTCCCAGATGTAGTTCAGCACGATCGATAAGTTGTGCTCGCGCACCCAGTTTTGATCGCCAGTGCGATATCGTCGTGAAGCGTTGGGTGTGAGTGAAGAATTCGCCACGATGTTAATCCGTCAGAGCGTGAAAGGTGTCGCGCAGCGCCGGATACAGGCTGCGATAGATCGGGTACAACGCTTCATACTTCTTCGCATTTTCGGGCACAGGCGCAGTGCGATCGGTCACTTTGATCGTAGCCGCCACCGCTTCTTCTACACTGCGGTAAGCGCCGCCACCAACTCCGGCTAACAAAGCCGCGCCATACGCCGCACCTTCGGTCACATTCACGAGCACGAGTTCGGCGCCAAACACATCCGCCTGAATCTGCCGCCACAGTGGACTGCGCGCACCGCCGCCGGAAGCCCGCACTTGCTCGATCGGCACACCCAGACCTTTGATCAACTCAAGGCTGTCTCGCAAGCCGAAGGAGACGCCTTCCAACACCGATCGGACCAGATGCCGCTTCGTATGCCGCAAGGTCAGACCCACAAATGCGCCGCGTGCTTCAGGATCAGGATAGGGCGTGCGCTCGCCGGTCAGATACGGCAAGAAAAGCAAGCCTTCACTGCCGACCGGCGCAAGTGCCGCTTCACGGGTCAGTAGATTATACGGATCATCGCCGCTCAGAGCTGCGGCGGCTTTCTCGATATCGCCGATGCTATCACGCAGCCAGCGGAACGATCCACCTGCGGATAACATCACGCCCATGAAGTGCCATTTGCCTGGCACCGCGTGGCAGAATGCATGCAATCGACCCTGTGGCTCGAAGGCGTATTTTTCCGAATGCGCAAACACGACACCCGATGTGCCGGAAGTAACGGAGATGACACCCGCCTTGACGATGCCGCTGCCCACCGCCTGTGCCGCCTGATCGCCGCCACCACCTACGACTGGCGTGCCTGCTTTCAGGCCCGTCGCCTGCGCCGCCGAAGCACTGATTCGGCCCGAGACTTGATCGGATTCGGTACAGATCGGCAACCACGCCTCAGGAATATCAAGCGCTTGCAGCATCTCTTTTGACCAGCGCCGATGGGCCACATCCAGCAGCGACATGCCCGATGCATCTGAAACTTCGGTGGCATACTCGCCCGTCAAACAAAAACGCACATAGTCCTTGGGCAGAAGGATGTGCGTAGTTCGTTCATAAACACCCGGCTCATTCTCACGAACCCAGACGATCTTAGGCGCAGTGAAGCCGGGCAGCACCTGATTGCCGGTGAGCTGCAACAACCGATCGAGGCCGCCGACTTTCTCGGTAATCTCGACACACTGCGCGCCGGTGCGTTGATCGTTCCACAAAATCGCGGGGCGCAAAACTTGATCGGCCTTATCCAGCATCACCAGACCGTGCATTTGCCCGGTGAGGCCCACGGCACTTACCGCCTCGCCCGATAGACCCGCCTCGCTCAACGCCGCCTGGATGCTTTCACACGCGCCCTGCCACCAATCGGCCGGATTCTGCTCCGACCATAATGGTCTGGGGGTCGAGAGCGGATACTCGGTAGTATGGCTGGCAACGACTTTGCCCTCCCCATCAATGAGTAAGGCTTTCGCGCCGGTGGTTGAAACGTCGATACCCAATAGATAGGCCATGACAACTCCCTGGCAAAAGAATCCTCCGGAACTACGGTGTTAGCACGCCCCTGCCAACACCGTAGTTCCCACCCAAAAGGAGAACAACATGTTAACGCGCGCCCAACAACAAATCGATCGTCAGTTGATCCAACTTCTCATAGGGCTGACCGCGCTTGCCCAGTGCCAGCCGATCGAACTCATGCGCTTTGAGCACAGCCGCTTTGCCGGTCGAATACAGCCCAAAGAACTGATTCATCGAGCCATCATCGGCGTTGATCTCGGCCAACAGCGCCTGGATCTCCGCATCGGCCTTGAACTGCTCGGCCTTCTCTTTGAGGATCAAATAGGTGCGCATACAGCCCTTCGCAAAGGCCTTCACACCGTCGAGGTTGTCGGTGCGATAGGCGTGCGCGTCGAAGTGGCGCGAACCCGCATATCCGACGTCTTCAAGGAACTTCACGAGGAAGAAGGCGGCCTTGACGTTCTGCGAGCCAAAGCGCAGGTCCTGATCGTAGCGCGCATAGTTCTGATCGTTGAGGTCGATGTGGAACAACTTGCCCGCGCCCCACGCCTGCGCGACCGCGTGCATGAAGTTGAGGCCCGCCATGTGCTCGTGCGCCATCTCCGGGTTGACGCCCACCATCTCCGAATGATCGAGCGTGGCGATGAAGCCCAGCATCGCGCCCGTGGTGGGCAAATAGATGTCGCCGCGCGGCTCATTCGGCTTGGCTTCCAATGCGAATTTCAGATCGTACTTTTGATCGATCGCATACTCGCACAGGAAGTTCAGCGCCTCGCGGAAGCGTTGGCCGGATTCGAGCGCGCTCTTGCCCGCATCGGTCTCGGTGCCTTCGCGGCCGCCCCAGAACACATACACCTTAGCGCCGAGTTCCACACCGAGATCGATGGCGCGCAAAGTCTTGTGCAGCGCATAGGCTCTCACCTTAGGATCGTTGCTGGTGAATGCGCCATCGCGGAAAGCCGGATCGCTGAAGAGGTTGGTCGTCGCCATCGGCACGACCAGCCCCGTCGCGTCGAGCGCCTGCTTGAAATCGGCGACGATCTTGTCGCGCTCAGCCGCCGTCGCATCGATCGGCACGAGGTCATTATCGTGGAAGTTGACGCCCCACGCGCCGGCTTCAGCCAGCAGATGAACAAGCTCAACGGGCGTCAAAGCCGATCGAACTGCTTTGCCAAAGGGATCAGCACCAGTGTTGCCAACCGTCCATAGACCAAAAGTAAACTTGTGTTCGGGCCTGGGCAGATACGAAGAAGGCATAGTTGCTCCTTGAGGGTTGAACGGTTTCGCTGAATTAGTTTATCCAATCACCAAACTAAATAACATTTTACATCAAGGCGGAAAGGATAATATAGTTACATTTGTAATGCGCTAGAGGTGACATTCGTCACCCAGCAAGAACGCCGAGAACCTTCATTAGGCTCTCGGCGCTCTTAATGGCAGCGGCAAAACGCAATCAGGTTAGGCTTCGCGAAACGTCCTCAAGGTCTCGAGGTAATGCTCGGGCAAGCCGATGTCATAGCGCCGCCCGTCCATGACAAGCCCCAGAAAGCCATCTTCCTGTCGCAGGCGATCGAGCGCCGAGGTCAATTGAAACTCGCCTCGTTCCCGAACGTTGTTGGTGATATGTTCTTCCAAATATTCAAACAACTGCGGTTTGATAAGATATTGCCCGAACAGCGTCAAGTACTCGCCCGTCGGCAAACCGGCCACCGCCAGGCTGCTGCGAGCGTAATCTTGCGTCGGCTTCTCGGCAAACTCCGTGATGCTCAACAGGGTATGGTCCTCGAGCCAAATACCGGCGACCGTTCCGAAGCTGGCGATCTGATCCTCCGGTGTGCGCCGCAGGCCGACCGTGCTGAGACCGTGTTGATGATAAGCATCCAGCAGCTGCTGCGCACAGGACTTGCCGCTGTCGGAACGATATAAGTGGTCACCCAGCATCAGCAAGAAAGGCTCGTTGCCGATGGCTTCACGCGCACAGTAGACCGCGTGCCCGAAGCCTTCCTGCGCCGATTGCGTCACGAATTTCACCTGCCGCCCGATTTCCAGCAAGCGCCGCGCATATTCTTGAAAATGACGCGGCAGTTTGTTGTAGTTTTCGATCGAAATCTGCGTGTTAAAGAAAGATCGAAAATCATTCAGATCGTTTTCTTGAACGATGATGATCACTTCTTCCAGGCCGGCTTGCAGCGCTTCCTCGACAATCAGCAGGATCGCCGGCTTGGCGATGCCGTCCCGATCGATGATGGGGAATAATTCTTTCTTCGTCGCCTTCGTTGCCGGGAAAAGCCGCGTACCGAAACCGGCCGCCGGGATCAACGCTTTGCGCACCTTGCGGCTGGGTTGCAGCGTCAGCGTGAGGCAGGACATATCCAGATCGCGCTCGATAATCTCGACGACGGCGTGCTGATCGGCTTCGCTGCGCGCCAGAAACTGCGCCGTGCCATCGCCCTGCGACCCGACGCCTTTGCCGCCCCAGATGTGCGGCTTGAGCGGCTCGTAATTCAACACCCGATGCAAAACCGGCGCGGTCAGTTCTTCCGGGCAGGCCGGAGCTGCGTATCGATCGAAGAACGACTGCGCTTCACCCATCAGCAGGCCCAGCCGCGGCGCGTCGCCGTTTTGCAGCGCCTCGATCGATTGCTGAACGACGCGCTTGTTGATCGGTCCCAGCAATTCCTGCACGCCGCGTTCGATTTCATTCTCGGCAAATGGATAGCAGCGATTCAGCCGGTTGAGAATCTCCATAGTATCCTTCTGCGCCTGTAGATCGACGATGACGAAATGCAAATCCTGCTTCACCTGCAATTCGACGGTATCCATGCGATCACCGTCATACGTCATCACGACGGGCCGATTACCGAAAGCGCAGCCTTGATCCATACGTCCGCAACGCGAGGGCGTCGTAATCTCGCCCTGATAAGCCAGTTCCATTTCGCCCCGAACCGTTAACTTCAAATCATAAATGCGATTGAAGGCGCGGGCCGTCAACACACAAATCGCCGCGCTCGACGACAGCCCTTTCTTCATCGGCAGATCGGTCTTGTAATTATCGATGATCAAGCCGCCCACGTGATAGTTGGTCACGACCTGATAAGCGACGCCAGCCACGTAGCTCCAGAAGCCGCCGCGCGCGGCTTCTTCGAGCAGGGCCTTAGGCTCCAGTGGAATCTCATACGGCCCGCGTCGCGTTCCATCGGGCGTAGTCGAAGAAAGCACAAGCGAAGTCGGGTGCGGTTTGACTTCGGCGTAGATACCTTGATTCGTGCCGCTGATCAACGTATAACCTTTTTCGATCTCGGCATTGATGCGGCGATGGCCCCCTGCCCAATCCGAGTGTTCGCCAAACAAACAAATGCGTCCGGGTACAAAAACATGCATAATGGAACTCCTTTGGATATCACGTTCGGGCAAGATTATACACGAACATACCGGCGATGCGCCAATGCCACAGTGACCGAGCATTATCTTAACCTCACGCGGCTCCCACCCTGTGGCGCTCACGGGGCATGATCAGCGCGGGCCAGGCGTACCTTCGAACAGTAACCGGTCTTTGCCTGTGCCATTTGTTAGATCGTATAACTTCAAGGACTGAGGTAGAATAGCGTTCACTTGAAGCAGCGAGGAAGTCGATCGGATGCGCGAGCATCGCCCATAAATCACCCGGCTATGGACATCGACCGAAGCCTGAGTATAATTGATATACCCTAGCACCAGATTACGGCGGAGGCAGCATGGCTCAAGTAACCGGCTTAAGCGCCAGTGAAGTCAGTGCGCGACGGCAGCGCGGCGAAGGCAACGACGCCAGGATCGAAACGAGTCGCTCTTATAAAGACATCCTCGTCAACAACGTCTTCAATCCGATCAACGTCATCCTGTTCGCCATCGGCGCAGTCATGATCGCGATCGGCCGCATCGGCGACGCCGTCACCAGCGTCGGCCTGATTTTGATGAACGTCATCATCGGCATCTATCAAGAAATCCGCGCCAAGCGCCAGCTCGATCACATCGCGCTGCTCACGCGTCCCAAGATCACCGTCCTGCGTGACGGGCAGGAACAGACCGTCGATCCTGCCGAGCTGGTCAAAGGCGATGTCATCGTCGTGCGCGCCGGCGATCAGATCGTCGTGGATGGCGCCCTCGTCGGCGGCGGCAAGATCGATGCGGACGAGTCCCTGCTGACCGGCGAATCCGATCTGATCCCCAAGGCCGCGGGCAGTGAAGTATTATCGGGCAGCTTCTGCGTAAACGGCACGGCGATGTATGAAGCGACGCGCGTCGGCCGTGACAGCTTCGCCAACAAACTCACCGAGAATGCGCGCAAGTTTCAAGTGGTCCACACGCCGCTTCAACGCGAAATCAACCTCATCCTGCGCCTGTTGATGCTGCTGGCCGTTTTCATCGGCGGCACGGTGCTGGTTTCAACGATCCTCTCGCAGCTGCCCTTCATGCGGCAAGTGCAGATGGCGGCCGTCATCGCCGGGCTGGTGCCGAATGGCCTGTTCTTCATGGTGATCCTGGCTTACGCGATGGGCGCGCTGCGAATCGTGCAGCGCGGCGCGCTCATTCAGCAAGCCAATGCGGTCGAATCACTCAGCAACGTCACGGTGTTGTGCACCGATAAGACCGGCACGCTCACCGCCAACAAAATCAACTATCAAACTGTGTATCCGATCGGTGTCGAGCAAAGCCAACTTGAAGGCATCCTCGCCGATTTTGCGCACAGCGCGACCGCGACCAACAAAACCAGTGAGGCGATCGTGGCCGGGCTGAAGGGCACGCCGCGCGCGATCGTGGACGAAGTGCCGTTCTCATCCGCGCGCAAATGGAGCGCGATCGCATTTGATAATGAGCAGCTGCGGGGCGTTTACGTCCTCGGCGCGCTGGAGATGCTTCAAGCTCACCTGGAGTTGGATCAAGCCGCGCAGCAACAGGTGGAAGACTGGTCGAATCAGGGTTTGCGCGTCTTAGTGTTCGCGCACAATCCTGTTGTGACTACTCTGCATGACGCCAGCGGCGAGCCGGCACTGCCCGGTCTGAAGGCACTGGGCGTCGTGAGCTTCAGCGACGAACTGCGCCCGCACTTAAAGGACACCCTGGCCGCCTTCACCAGGAACGGCATCGCGCTCAAAGTCATCTCCGGCGACAATCCGCAGACCGTGGCGGCGCTGGCCCGGCAGGCCGGGATGCCGGGCGATCTGAAATATGTTTCCGGCCCGGAACTGCGCGAGATGAGCGAAGCACAGTTCAAACAGGCCGCCGAGGAAACGACCGTGTTTGGCCGCATCACGCCGGATCAAAAAGAAGCGTTAGTCGATGCGCTGAAATCACAGGGCCATTACGTCGCCATGATCGGCGATGGCGTGAACGACGTATTGTCACTCAAGAAAGCCAACCTCGGCATTGCGATGGAAAGTGGCAGCGCGGCGACGCGCGGCGTGGCCAACATGATTCTGCTGGGCGATTCGTTCGCCGCCTTACCGCCCGCCTTTACCGAAGGGCAGCGCATCGTCAACGGCATGAAAGACATCTTGCGCCTGTTCATGACGCGCGTGCTGTATTCGGCGCTGCTGATCATTGCCATCGAGATCATTCATCTCGGCTTTCCCTTTGTGCCCAAACACAACGCGCTGCTGGTTTTCTTGTCGGTCGGCGCACCGACGCTGGCGTTGGCTTTGTGGGCACGGCCCGGTCCCCTGCCGCGCAGCAGCATGATCCGCGAAATTGCACACTTCGTGCTGCCGGCCGCCACGACCATCTTTGTCTTCGGATTGATCGTCTACATCGCGGCCTTCTATCTGGGCGTCAACCAACTCTCCGGGGTCGACGTCACGCCCCAGGCCATCGCGAGTTTTCAAACCTACACGGGCATTACGTACGACATTTCCGCGCCGAGCAAGTATGCGGCGGAGGTCGCCCAGCTGATCGCGCAGACATCGCTCACCGCGTTCATCGTCTTTTCAGGTCTGCTGCTGATCGTCTTCGTCGAACCGCCGACGCAGTGGTTTGTTGCGGGTGACGAATACAGCGGCGATCGCCGCCCGACGATCCTGGCGGGCGGGCTGCTGCTCATCTATTTCGTCATCGTCGCCGTCGATCCGCTGCGGACCTTCTTCGAACTGATGCCGCTGCCGCTCTGGGGCTACCTCGGCATCGGGCTGGCGACCCTCATCTGGATGCTGGTATTGCGCGTGACCTGGCGCCGGCGCTGGCTGGAGCGGTTTCTGGGGGTCGAGTGGTAGTGATCAAGTTCCGCCGATTCCAAAAGTTTTATCGGTGTCATCCGTATGAATCCGTGTCCCAGCAAGAACCATAAAAGCCAATGGACGAAAAAACGATCCGGGAAAAACTGCGAACCTACATCACCCGTGAACTGATCCGCGATGCGGGCTACCTGCTCACCGACACCGAGGGCATTGTCACGGGCGGGCTGATGGACTCGTTCGCGCTGGCGGAATTCGCGGTGTACGTCGAGCAGGAGTTCGGCGTGTACATCCCCGATGCCGATCTGACTGTCGCCAAAATGAACACACTCGATCAAATGGTTGCGCGGGTCATGCAAGATTCGAAATGAACCCGACATGATGCTGACCCAGACCGATCGATCCAAATTCAGGACGCTCCTCGACGCCATCACCCTCAACTCCGATAACGACGCACGCGCAGCCCTCATCTATCTTGAAACCGAGCGCAGTCCGATCGTCGTGTCGCGCCGCGACTTCCGCCAATCGATCCGCGCGCACGCGGCCGCCTTGCGACAGATGGGCATCGCGCCGCGCGACCTCGTGGTGATTGCGCACACACAGAATCTGGAAAGTATCTACGCTTTCTGGGGAGCGCTCATGCTGGGCGCGATCCCCTCGGTGTTCCCAACGTTGACTGAAAAACTTGACGCTGCGATCTACATGCGCAGCATGGCCGAGCTGGCGCGGCTGTCCGATGTGCGCGCCATCTTCACCACAGACGCTTTCGCCACGACGCTGCGCGATCACGTCCCCTGCCCGGTGTTTGGCTCAGAGCAGTTGGCCGCCTCGATCTCACGCGGTGATGTCGATGCCTTTGTGCCATCACCGGTTCCCGACGCAGACGAGATCGCCTTCTTACAGCATTCAAGCGGCACAACCGGTCTGCAGAAAGGCGTCGCGCTGTCACATCGATCGGTGTTGAATCAACTCGCCCGCTACAGTGACGCGCTGGCGTTGAATTCGCAGGACGTGATCGTCAGCTGGCTGCCGCTCTATCACGACATGGGCTTGATCGCCGGCTTCCTCATGCCATTGATGCAAGGCGTGCCGCTGGTCTTGATGTCACCGTTCGATTGGGTGCAGCATCCGGCGCTGCTATTCCGCGCGATTCACGCTTATGGCGGGACGTTGTGCTGGCTGCCCAACTTCGCTTACAACCACTGCGCCCGTCGCATCCGCCAACGCGATACCGAGGGTCTGTCGGCTGCCAGCATGCGGATGTTCATCAACTGCTCCGAACCGGTCTATCATGAAAGCCATCAACAATTCCTCAGCCGATTCGCAGCGCAGGGCGTGAAGCCGGAGATGTTGGCCGTCAGTTATGCCATGGCCGAAAATACTTTCGCCGTGACGCAGACACCGATCGGCACAGCAGCGCGATTAGACATCGTCGATCGAACCGAGCTCGAACGCCATCGAGTGGCGGTGCCGATCGCAGCCCATCACTCTCGCGCGCAAACGCGAGTGTCCTGCGGGCCGACGATCGCTGGCACCGCCGTGCGAGTGGTTGACGGTGTGGGCCAGTCGCTGCCCGATCGACATATCGGCGAAGTCGCGATTCAAAGCGACTGCATGTTGAGCGGTTATTACAAGCGCCCCGATTTGCAGCCATTTCAAGATGGGTGGTACCGCACCGGCGATATGGGTTACGTGGCCGAAGGTGAAGTCTACATCGTGGGGCGATCGAAGGACCTGATCATCAACGCGGGCAAGAACATCTATCCACAGGACCTCGAAGCCATCGTCAACACCGTGCCGGGCATATCCGCCGGGCGGGCGGTTGCATTCGGCGTACCGGACGAGCGCGAAGGCACTGAATTGATCGCCGTCATCGCCGAGATCACCACCGACGATCCAGGCGAGCGCAAACAGATCGCCGCGCAGATCAGGCAAACGGTCGTGCAGCAAAGCATGGTGACTGTCAGTTACGTGCAGTTGGTGGATTCGCGTTGGCTGATCAAAACATCGAGCGGCAAAATCGCGCGGGCAGCCAATCGAGATAAGTGGCTGGCGGAACGAGAGGCAACTTGAGAAACAGCACCACGAAGTGCCTGCGTGGGGTTGTTTTTCTACTGATCGACACGAAACTTCTTCTCAACAGCGTTCACTTTTAGAACGTATTCACCCGGTGGGAAATCGCCAACCAGCCGGATGTTCTGATCGAATACTTTTGCAATCTGCGTGCAAATCGCCTGGGCCGGGCGTTGGCGGTTGATCACGATCGTGATCGTATTGCCAGCGCGGGTCTGCTGCACCGGCAGCGCCTCAGAACAACCGTCGCCGACGATGCCTCGCACGTGCGCGAAGACCTGCACCGGAAACGATTCCGCGATCAGCACTTCGACCGAATCGATCTGGATCGGACTGATCAACAGTTGATCAGTCGGAACCGGAGCGGGCGCAATCGCCGGGCCACATGCGCTCATCAACACAATCCACGTGGCAAGGAAGATCCACTTCATCGTTTCACACCTCCGATTACGGCCTTTCTCACAAAGACGTGGACGACGGCGGATAAGTTCCTGTTTGAACTTTGCGGAACAATGGCACTTTTTAACTGCCTCCGGCGTCTGATTACTAAATGAAAGCAGCAAATTCGCAGCGGAGGTGTAAGATGGACATTATGATTGCATTGATTCTCTTGATCGTGGTCGTAAGCCTCAAGACCGCACGCGCCGGCGCCAATCGAGCCGATCTTCTGGTGGTGACCGTCTTCCTCGCCGCTGTTTACTTCGTGACTCAAATCGGATAATACTCTAACTCGGACAAGCCGGAACCAAAGCAACCACGGATGGCACAGACACTTGCACCCACTGCGTGAGCGCAGTGCGGTGTAACACGGATTTCAAAACTTATCATCAGTGATGACATCAGTGTCATTCGTGGTTCAATTCCTTGCCAGAAAAACAAGGAATTCAACAGTGAGGTACTGACCGCAACAGACGCGGAGATCGCAAGAGTGTTACAACTCAGCGATCTCCGCGCCCTCCGCCGTAATCAGGTTGCACGCTAATTCGACTACAGCTGCAAACGGCGCGTTGCCTGACCACACAACGTGCGCCCACCCGCATCCAGCCACTCCTGCAAACGTTGATTCGAGCCGCCGCCGCTTTTGGCCTCGGCGTAAATGCCACTGCCCCAGTAGTAATAATGACGTACCTCGTCCGGCCACTGCTCCATGGGCAAGCCGATCACGCCCGGCCCGCCGTTGTAAGCCGCCATCGCCAGGTTTGGATCGCCGCTGGCGGCATTCAGCGTGTAGACCAGATAGGACAGACCCGTCGCGGCATTCGTCTCCGGATCGAGCATGACCGCACCTTCGCTGAAGTGAAAGGGCATCACTTGAAACAGGCCCTGCGCCCCGCTCGACGAAACCGCCTGCGGATCGCCGCATGATTCGATCTGCATCACGGTCGCCACCAGATACGGATCGAGACTATGAGCACTCGCCCATCGATCGATGTCCGTCCACCAGTGCTGCACTTCAGGCGTAAACGTGCCCGCAACCGGCGGCGCGACTTGATCGATCGGCCTGGCAAATACAACCAGATCGATGTAACGTTCGATGTGAACAGCACTATACACTGCCCAGAGGATGGCGATGTAGGCTACGAGCAAGATCGCTTTGAAGGTACGCAGGATCATCGGAGTAACAAAAAACCAGGTTTCTGGCTTTTGCGGAGCAGGCGAAACCTGGTTTCTACTGAAGATGGATTATCTGTGGTTCGACGACCTGAACGTGGCCGCTTAGATCATACGTCATCGCGCCATCGATTTTCACCGGCACAAATTCGCCAATGGGCGCCGTGCCTTCGATGATGACCAGGCCATCGATCTCCGGCGCATCACGATACGTGCGGCCCAGCGTCAAGCCGTCACCGTGACCCTCGATCAGCACGTCGAGGGTGCGGCCGACCTGCGCTTGATTGCGTTTCAACGAAATCGACTGCTGCATTTCCATCAAACGTTCGTAGCGTTCCTGCTTGACTTCATCCGGCAATTGATCTTCAAGATCGGCCGACGGCGTGCCCGGTTCGAACGAATATTGAAATGCGCCGACGCGATCGAATTGCAGATCGCGCACGAAGTTGAGCAACCCTTCGAACTGCTCCTCGGTTTCGCCCGGATAGCCGACAATAAAGGTCGTGCGGATCGCCACATCCGGCATCGCCGTCCGAATCTTCTCCAGCGTGCGATACACCCAATCGATATTAGCCGGGCGGCGCATGGCCTTCAGCACATCGGGGTGACCATGTTGCAGCGGAATGTCGACGTAGTGTGTGATCTGGGGCTGCGTGGCCATGACTTCGATCAAGCGATCGCTGACTGCGCCGGGGTAAGCATACATCAAGCGAATCCATTTGAGTTCGGGCGCAGCCTCGCCGATCGAGTTGAGCAGTGAAGGCAAGCCGTCGTGCAGGCCGAGGTCGTGGCCATAGTCCGTCAAATCCTGCGCGATCAAAATGATCTCGCGCACGCCACGATCAGCCAGGGCGCGCGCTTCACGAATCACCGCTTCGGGCGGGCGGCTAACCGCCGTTCCTTTGATACGCGGAATCGAGCAGAAAGCGCAGAGCCGGCGGCAGCCATCGGCAATTTTGATGTATGCACTGGCGCCCGCTACGGACGCTCGCAGCACTCCATGCTCGTCCGTGCCGACAACTTTAGCTTCTTCCGGGAGATGATACAACGGCTCAGGATGTTTATGCGCGCGCAGTTTCGCGGTGAATTCGACGATGTCCATCCAACGGCGTGTGCCGATCACACCGTCGATACCGGGCACCGCTTCAACCAATTTGGGTCCCCAGATTTGCGACAGGCAACCGGCCGCGATCAACGTCTGCTTCTTCGACTTCGCTTCGGCCAACTCGCGCAGCGACCGGATCGATTCGGCCCGAGATGGCCCGATGAAGCCGCAGGTATTGACGATCAGGATCGAGGCATCGTCCGGCTCGATCACAGGTACGTAGCCGGCGGTATTAAGCAGTTGCGCCATGCTCTCGGAATCGACGGAATTTTTGGAGCAACCCAGAGATAAAAGAAAATACTTTTTGGATTTCATCGGGTCGATTTCAAAAACAAAAGTACACGAATACCACGACGGGCACGAATCAAGAACTGATTCGCGGCTGGCGTGAGACTCGTGTACTGCTCAGGGTTTCAAAGTGACGGTCGACACCGTCGTCGCAGGCGAGCCGGTTTGCGTGGCCGCGGCGGCTAGCGGCAC
>JADGQE010000037.1 GCA_017882055.1 Thermoflexales bacterium | reverse complement strand
G
Organism: Thermoflexales bacterium; assembly: GCA_017882055.1. GTDB lineage: Bacteria > Chloroflexota > Anaerolineae > Fen-1058 > Fen-1058 > JADGQE01. The sequence continues at coordinate 14,549 of JADGQE010000037.1, read as the reverse complement.
CAAAAGCCTGAAGGCATTTTATTGGACAAGGTTTTCGAGCAAATTGCGCGCTTGGGTATGGTTCATCCCGTTCCGGAGCCACTTTCTACTGCATAATTTGGCGAAGGTATTGTAATATCCAGTGCTATTTGTTTAGACAGAATGTCCATAACGGTTGCCAGCATATCACTCTCAAGTACCGTTTGCACCAGTTTTTGATTCGAATTCAGAAAATCTAAAGTGTGCTTGATAATGCCAATATAAAAAGAGTGAGGATGTGACGTGTCAATATGCTGTCGGATTTGAGTGTCAATTTCGGCTTGTTTCGACCGAATCACAAAGGCAAAGAATTCATATTTGTCCGCGAAATGCTTATAGAAGGTGGCCCTCCGCACCATCGCTCTATCACACAGTTCGTTTACGGTGATATCCTCGAACCCTTTCTCGCTGAGCACTTGCCAAAAGGCATCAGTGAATGCCTTATAGGTCTTGATGATCCTCAAATCAGTTTTTTGCTCCACAACTTTCTCCTTTTCGGAAACACTCGACGGGCAAGTGTCAATTAAGTAACACACAATACTTCTTTGTACGTTGCTGGCTTAGTTTGAGAGTTGTATACTCTTTTATTGAACAAATGTCAATAAAATGGCCTTCCAGGGTGAATTACACACCAATCGGTCGGATGCCCTATACCGTTACGGGCACACTCCTGGAAGGAAAGATCGAAGCTGTTGCAAAAACAAAGATGGGCGAACTCTTGATCCGGTCAAAATAAGGGATGAAAGGGGAAATATGAACATTTACAAAACGATGTATCATGCTCCAAAGCCTGAAGGCATTGAGCGCCGCAAGGCCTATATTGTGGGTGGTGGAATCGCCGGTCTCGCGGCTGCGGCTTTTCTCGCGGATGACGCCAGGATGCCTGGGGAAAATATCACGATCCTCGAGAAGCATTCCGACGTTGGCGGCGCGATGGATGGGGTTAAGGGAAAATCCGGCTACCAAAACCGAGGCGAGCGTGAATTGGAAGCCTATATGGAATGCCTGTGGTATTTGTGCAGCAAAGTGCCCTCCCTGGAGAATCCTGGTCGAACAGTGCTTGATGATGTGGTCGATTTCAACAAGGATGAGCCGATCCATTCGGAAAGTCGTGCTCTTGTAAAACAAGGCCATATTGTCAGCAACATCCACGATATGAAGCTGCCTCAGAAAGTTCAGGACGATCTTCAGCGTCTGATGGCGACTCCAGAAAAAGACCTGGAGGATATCACTATCGAAGGCTTCTTTGGCAAGAATTCCGTCGCGTTATTCGAAAGCAATTTCTGGCTGTGTTTCCACACCATGCTGGCTTTCAGGCCTCACCATAGCGCCATGGAAATGCGGCGGTATTTACTTCGTTTCAACCTGGCTCCTCGCATCGAATACCTGGAAGGCATTGTCCACACCAAATACAACGAGTATGATGCCATAATCAAGCCGCTCAAGCTGTGGCTGGTCGAAAAAGGCGTCAAAATCGTGACCGGCTGTTCGGTGACGGATTTAGACCTGGATGCGGCCTGCAATACGGTGCACGGCATTCGGGCGCGCCAGGACGGCAAAGACTTCACTATTCCCGTAGCCGAAACCGATCTGGTATTTGTAACCAATGGTTCCATAACCCAGAATTCCGCTTTCGGTGACAATACCACCGTTGCGCGTGTCGATCGGTCCACCGAAGATCGCGGTATGTTCACGCTCTGGGAGAAGCTGGCGAAGAAGCATGAGAAATTCGGCCATCCGGAAAAGTTCATCAGTGATATCGATCGGACGAAATGGATATCGTTTTTCCCCACGATCAAGGGTTATCCTCAATTCATCCAGAAACTGGAAGAGCTGACGGGGAGCGTTGCGGGCACCGGCGGAGCCATCTCGATAAAAGACTCGGCCTGGGAGATCGGATTCATCCTGCACCACAAACCTTTTTATCCTGACCAGGCAGACGATGAAGAGGTGTTCTGGGGCAATAGTCTATCCGGGGGACGCATAGGGGATTACATCAAAAAACCGATGTTCGAGTGCACCGGTAACGAAATCATGACCGAATTTCTCTATCATCTTGGCCTCCTGGAGATGAAGGATGAGCTGCTGGCGCACACCTACGTTTCCACCTGCATGATGCCTTATATCAATGCCGAGTTTATGCCACGCAAAGTGACGGATCGCCCGCTCGTTGTGCCGGAGGGCTGCACCAATCTGGGCTTTATCGGTCAATTTGTTGAGGTACAAGACGATGCGGTGTTTACTGTCGAGACTTCAGTGCGCACAGCGATGGAGGCGGTCTACAAACTGACGAAACTTGACAGAGACGTAATCGAGGTATACCCCTCTCGGTATGATATCCGCTATCAAATTACGAGCATGAAAAGAAACATGGGGATCAAGGGAAAGATCACTGCGGCAGATCTTCCGAAAATCAACCCTTTGAAACTGAATGAGATAAAAAGGCAGATCCTGGATTATCTAAACTCCATCCCGCCCTATTATCCCTTGTATACCGGGCGTGACCAAAGTGTGCCTGAGAAGGAAGCGGTTCTACACCCCAAATTCCCGCTAGATAGGGACGCGCATCCTCGCCCGGCCATGGATCGGTGAGGGCCGGACCAAGTTCGTGCTGAACAACAATTAGCCACACAATCGCGAAGACACCAGGCCGTTAGCTTGGTGTCTTCGCATCTCCGTGGTTAACTCAGAATATGACCTTCAAGCGCGAGTGCGGCCTCGGACAAATCCGAGCATACCAAGCGCTATACGGCCCGTTTCGATCTGAACAAAACCTACTTCGGTCATGAGCAACGGCAGGTCTTGGAGGCCGATCGGCTTATCGCCGTGCGACGACACATGCATCATCACTTTTCCCAAGAGTGAAGTCGGGCGCTGCATATCGACCACGACGAGACAACCCTTTGGTTTCAGGACACGGCAAATCTCGGCGAGTCCTTTGCGTTTTAGATCGTTAGGCAGATGATGCAGCATCAAACTGCTCAGCACCACGTCGAAAGTATCGTCAGGGAATGACAGCGCCTCGATCAGATCGACGCGATAGCGAATATCGACTCCCGCGCGTGTGGCTTTGCGCTGCGCAACCTCGATCATCGCGGGTGAAGCGTCGATGCCATGTACCTCGCCGGTAGCTCCTGCCTGAATCTTCGCAGCCATGGTCAAATCGCCCGTTCCGCAGCCCGCATCCAATACCTTATCGCCCGGCTTGATATGAGCCAGTTCGACCGTCCGCTGCCGAATGGCCCGATCCTGCCCCAGCGAAATAACCTTGACCGCCAGATCGTAACGCGACGCCCACCGAATGATCCGCCCTCTTACCCTACTCGCCGGAACGAATGGCGGAGATTTCAACAACTGGTGATGCCGGGCGTTCAAGCGGCGTTGTGAATTGGAACGTAAACGAAAGCGAATGGCTCCGGTAGAAAAACGGGCTTCCCCATTGCAGGGAAGCCCGATCGTGTTTTGATTCGACTCCATTAACGATTGAATCACTCCTTCACGGCCGCCAGCAGTTTCTTGACCTGATACTCTGATTCTGCCTCAGCAGCCTGCCAGCGCCTGATCACATCATAAGCGGCCAGGATATCTGCCGTTACTTCTTCGACCGGTCGATCCGGTTTCAGCGTTGCATCGATCACGGCCGCCGCCATCAGACAGCCCATCAATTGCTCGAAGGCTTCTTTGTTGAACCACAGCACGTCGTTGTAACGATTGACGCGCAACAGCTGCTGGACATCGCTATCAGCCAGCAGCGTCTCCAGCATATCGGAGGCAAGTTCCTGAGCAGAGATCGCGGCCTTAAGCCTGTCCTGGTGCAACGTCAGAACTTTGATGGCGCCCACGGCCTGCCACGCCGCCGACTCGTCCAGGCCCCAGCTGCGCAGTGCGCCTTCGATGGTGCGGCCCAACCACCATTCATCGATCCAGGCGCGGCTCTGCTCCGCAAAATCTTCGGCGGCCACGCACCCTCCCAGCCAGCGAACACTTGCCCAGCCCAACAAAGTTCCCCAGGCTAACTTCTCATCCACCAGTGGCCTGGCAGACGCCGGAGATTTCTGGCGCCTTGATTCGGAAATGGGTTCATCCGCGGGCAGACCCAGCTTGGACTTCAGGAAGTGCATCGCCGCCGCATACTTGCGCGACCTGGGCAGCGGGAAGCGCGCATCCACAATCGGGAGTTGAAGCAGCGCCTCGATTTGATTTTGCACCGCCGCCGGGATCGTCGTTTCATCGATCGGCAGTTCCAACATATACTGGATACCGTGCAGCACATGCAACGTTTTCTGCGCTGCTTCCTGGCCGATGGCGGCATCGAGCGGTGTCGCCGGATCGAGCAGGCGATTGCTCACCAACCAATTGAAGTAGCCCGCGTTGACCAGGTTCTTGAACGGCGTTTGAACAGGCCGCAGCAGCACATCGCGCGCCGCCGCTTCGACACCGGGCACACCGCCGCCCTGCAAGTCTTCCGCCAGTCTGGCATAGCGTTGCGTCTCGTCATCGTACACTTCGCGGAAGTCAAGATAGACGGCATATTTGTAAGCACCCAATTCAACGTACAGGCCCCGCTCCACCAACTCGCGGCCGCTGCGGATGAATTCGAGATCCGTTACATGATCGCGGAAAATCATGAAGGCGTTTTCATCGGCATGCACGCCCAGGCCCTCGCCCAAATCCTTTTGAACCAGCACCCGTTCGTCGCCCTGCCCGGTCTTGACCGAGTAGGCCGCCGAGGTCCGTACCCAGCCGCGCGTATCCGCGAATTTATTGTGATACACCACCAGCGAGCGCTCGTGGCCGTAACGATTGGAATACGCAAACACATTTTCGTCGACAGAGCCGCCGGGCGTATAGAAGTCATACAGTAGAAAGTTCTCGACTTCGGCGAACAACTTGCGTTTGTGCAACAGCGGGAAGATCTCACGCGCGTGCCGATCGATGAGCCATTGATCGGGCTGCTCCTCCCAGTAAGCACGGCGATATTCCATGCCATACCTTTCGGTAAAACCTTCGAGCTGCCCATGTCCAAACATCGGCAGGCCGGGCAGCGTCGCCATCATCATGCAGACGCCGAAGTATTTATCGTCCTTGCCAAATTGATCGACCGCGGTGCGCTCGTCCGGGTTGTTCATGAAGTTGACGTACCGCTTCAAGACTTCCGGATCAAATTCGAGCGTGTTCTTCATCACCGTGCGATACCTGGCGTTGTCTTCATCGCGCAGGAGATTCATGAAGGCGCTGTTGTAAACGCGATGCATGCCGAGCGTGCGCACGAAGTAGCCTTCCATCATCCAGAACGCTTCGGCCAGCAGCAGCGTATCCGGCGCTTCCACGGCTGCCCGATCGACCACCTCGCGCCAGAATTCTTCGGGCATCAGCTGATCGATCTGCGCTTTGGTTAAACCGAATTCGGCGCGCGAGGGGATGGCGCCGCCTGTGCCGGGTTCGGGGAACCACAACCGCTGGAAATGTTTCTTGGCCAGCGTCATCGCCGCATCAAAGCGGATGACCGGGAACTGTCGCGCCACATGCAAAATCGCTTGAATCACGGCCTCGCGCACTTCGGGCTTGAGGTAGTCCAGCTGCGCAGTGTCGTTCCACGGAAAGCTGGTGCCGTCGTTGCCGTGATAGATATACTTCACGCTGCCCGTCCAGCGATCGACCCGTTTGAACACCACCGCCGCATCGCTGCGATTGAAGTAGTGATCTTCGATGAAGATGCCTACGCGCTCATCGTTTGACAGGTCGGGCCCGTTGAAGGAGTACGAAGGGAACGGGCTGTAATCGAGCGCGACAAACCAATCGGGATGCTGCATGACCCACGTCGAATCAATGCCCATATGATTCGGCACCATGTCACTCGCCATTCGAATGCCACGCCGCGCCGCACGCTCTTTCAGGTTCTGCATGGCGGCATCGCCGCCCAGATCGTCGGCGATGCGATAATCAAGCAACGAATAAGCTGAAGCCACCGCTTCGGGATTGCCGCACAACTGCTTGATGTGCTGCGAGGCCCGACTGCGCTCCCACAAGCCGATCAGCCACAGGCCACTGAAGCCCCAGCGCGCCAGCGCATCGAGCTCTTCATCCGGGATCAGATCGAGCCGGTTAATGGCACGCTTGTACTTCTTTGAAAGCTGATCGAGCCAGACATACGAATTCTTGGCAATCAGAACGAGGCGCGGCATCCAATCGCGATCGGGCGTGAATTTCTCAGGCTCAGGCATCGCCGCGTATTCGACCGCCACGCCGCCGATCACGTCGGTGACGTTCCACGTATTCGCGCCGAGCACCGGCCCTTGAGCCGGACCGGGACCGGTGAAAGTGGCCTTGTCTTCTTCCTTGATGAAATCGAGGCCGCCCAGCAGTCGGTAAATCAGCTGCCCGACGGCAAAGCCCCAGCGACCCCTGATAAACTCAAGCTGCTCGGCCAGTGAATGCGGCGCAGCCAGCGCCGGCGCTCGCAGCAGATCGATCAGGTTCTGGTTGTTGGGGCCAAAGGCCGGCTGCGCGGCAAAGAATTCGCGCAGGCCGGACATGATTTGCGGATAGGCCGTTTCTTGCTCAAGCGGCGTATCGTCAAATAGTTCCAAAAATGGCGCGCAGGCTGGATTCATATTCGCCAGCCATAACATCAGCAGCTCTTCGAGCGCCAGCTGATGATGCGGCGTGCCGTTCGTCGCGCCTTGCAAATAGCCATCGACCGTTAGCTGATGTTTATACACCGCGATCGGTGGAAACTCGTCGACAAATTTGCGCAGCGCCTTTTCAACTTCGTCCACACCGAGCTGCGCATTCAACCACTCCAATGCCTCTTGCATCACACGCGGATTCTTCTGCTCGCGGTAAGTACGCACCATATAATGCTGCATTTCGTCGAGCAAGCCCAGCGCGTTGATATGTCCGGCCCGAATGGCTTGCTCGGGTGATCGTTTGGCATTGATCTTCTGCGCAAAGGTGCGAGCCGCGTAAAAATTGGCGAAGATCACGTTGCCGTTGAACGTAAACAGCGACTCGTCAAACGCATAGGTGTCACGCGCGCGACGCGAGACATGAAACTCCATGACAATCTGCAAGCGATCAGCCATCAGTAGCGTACCTCCCAACATGTCAAATCCAGGAAGAATCATTGACCATTCTCAAATTCCACACGCCCCCTGAGTTTTCCTTGCGAACGGCAGGCATCAGGCGCAGGGCGGCAAAGTAGCGACTCGCTCACATTAGCCGAACCCGGCCCCGTCGCTTGCATGCCGTATTGGACGGCCTGTTGGTTATGAAACGCACTTCATTGGTGGACGGTCTATGCGTCTGGAGCCAAGTGTTACGCACCGCTGATCTCTACGACTGCCTCGCCAGATTCCAGCAACTTGATTGCTGATGGTAATGCTTGGGCTAAAATTTCTCTGAGCCGCACGTTTGTGGTGTTGCCACAGGTCAGCCAGATCATTTGCGGCGGCGTTCCCCGTGCATTAACCAACTCGACAAAATCACTATCTTTCGTCATCACGATTGCCGACACGTTTCTGGCGGCGGCAAAAATTTCCAGATCCGTTGCCTCACGTAAGTTTAGCTCGCGTACCGCCACCGCTTCCACATTGAAATTCTCGCTGATCCAGTTGGCGATGGCAGGCGGCAGTTGTGCGTTGACCCATATTTTCATGCCGCCACCAAAATTGGATGATCGAGCCGCCGAGCCACGAACTTTAACACAGCGCTAATATCCGCCATTTCGAGATCGGGGAGTTCCTGTAAAACTTCCGTAAAGCTCAAGCCTGACGCAAGTAGATCAAGAATATCTATCACTCGAATTCTCATGCCGCGAATACAAGGACGTCCGCCGCACTGCTCTGGATTAACTGTTATGCGTTCTGAAATGTAAGACACGGGATTTCACCTCCACCTTTAGTCTAACGTAGATCACAATTTGCTCCCGCTGCGCGTAGCGTGTCAATCCAACGGAATGCTGCGAATTTGACATCCGCAGCGAGCATTCTGCGATCGATTGAGTCTCAGTGTGAGCCATCTCTCAACGATTATACCATCACGACTGACATCAACGCGGTCAGCTATTACTAACCGGTATGCGGGCGCGGATGCGCGTGCCCTGACCCGGCTCACTCTTGATGCTGAAACCGCCGCCCAATCGAATCGCGCGTTCGCGCATCGAGCGCAAGCCAAGATGTCCGGGATAAGTACCTTGCGAATCGAAGCCCACACCATTGTCCTTGATCTCAAGCGTGACGACTTGTCCGCCATCGCAGCTGAGTTTCAGATCAATGCGCGTGGCGTGGGCATGTTTGACGATGTTATGCATTCCTTCCTGCGCAATACGATATAACGCCTCTTTAGCCTCAAGCGGGAGATCGGGTTCGTCGCATAGCTCCACTTGCACTTCCATCTGATGGCGGGCACGCACGGCCGCCGCTTGTTTCGTCAGGGCCTCCACCAGACCGTCGGTCTTGAGTGACTCAGGCCGCAGTTCGAAAATCAGTGCGCGCATTTCCGCCAGGCCGGCCTCGGCTAATTGCAGCACGTAATCCAACGGCTCGGCCGCTCGGGCCGGCTCGCGCTCAAGTTGTGCGCGGGCCGTGCGCGCGCCGAGGGCGATACCATACAACGCCTGCGACACGGAATCGTGTAATTCGCGCGCCAGACGCTGGCGCTCTTCGAGCGCGGCCAATTCTTTGCCTTGCCAGTACAGCCGCGAATTCTCGATCGCAATCGCCGCCTGGCTGGCGATCGCCAGAGCCAACTGGGCGTGACGCTCAGTGTAGTAATTCGGTTCGCTCGAATCCAGGCTGAGCATGCCGATCACGCGCTCGTTGGCAATGAGCGGCACGCCCATCCACGAGCGGATGTAACCGAAAGTCGTCGTCAGTTGATCGCCCGCAAATTGCTGAAACGCGCGCGCGATGGGACTATCGCCGCGCACATCGTCGATGACAATCGGTTCGCGCCGCCGAATCACTTCCTGATTGGCCCCGGCTCGCGCCAACGGAAAACGCAGCCGCATCAGACTGTCCTGCGCCAGCGGTCCCTTGTAATCGAGGATGGTGAGCTCTTCGTCGTTCAAGGTGAAGATCGTGGCGCCATTGTAATCCACGACCGATCGCATCTGATTGAGAATCAAACGCAGCAGCGGCTTCAACTCCAGGGTTGAAGTCATGTTGTGTGTAATCTCCAGCAGCGTCGATAATTCGCGCGTGCGTTCTTCAACCCGTTGTTCCAGCGTTTTGCGGTATTGCTCTTCGCGCTCTTGCATGACGGCCGCCACCCGCTTGCGCTCGGTGATATCCGTATGTGAACCGGCCATCCGATAAGGCCGCCCGCTCTCATCTCGCACCGATGCACCGCGGGCCAGAATCCAGCGGTAAGTGCCATCCTTGTGCTGCACGCGATGCTCGACTTCATAATACGGCGTCTCACCGGCGAGGTGGGCATTGAGAGTCGCCATGACCCGATCGATATCATCGGGATGAATGCGCGTGGTCCATTCCTCAAAGCGATTGGGCAATTCGTGATCTTCGTAACCGAGCATGCTTTTCCAGCGCGGCGAGTAATAGACCGAATTGGTTTTGATCTCCCAGTCCCAGATGCCGTCATTGGTGCCCTGCATCGCCAGATTGAAGCGGTCTTCGCTGATCTGCAACTGCTGCTTGCTCTGCCGGATTTGCCCCAGCATATCGCGGAAGCCCGACAACAATTGGCGGCCTTCAGTACCGGGCGGATAGGATTCGGCGGGAACGATCAGCGACGCATCGGGATTGCGGATGACCTGCACAAACAGCTTCAACAGCGCGTTGTAACTGCTGAAGATCGGCCGCAGGATGAAGAAGATCGCGACCAGGATCAATACGAACAACGCTCCCGTCAGCAGCAGCGCGTTGCGCACATTAGTCTGACTGTCTTGATCGATGTCCGTCATGAACATGCTGCTGCCGATGAAGCTCTTCAGTTCGGGGATACCGATGACATACGAGATCTGGGTCTGGGGTTGATCGCCGCCCGGCGGCACATTCAGCGACTCGACGTACCCCACGCCAGGGCTGGTGGCCTTCTGAAGCATGTCGCGAACGATGAGCTGGTTATTCGCAGCCACCTGATCGAGTTGGTTCGTGCCTTCTTGATCCGGCTTAAGCGACTGGACGAGTACCGTACCGTCGTAACCGATCATGAAGAGGTAATTCGCGCCGAGCGAATTATCCCGACCGTACAGGTACGTCATGCGGCGGATCAGATCGCGCCCGGCAGCGATGGCCTGATCTTGCGAGATCTCACCGCGTTTTTCTTGCTCGATCACGGGCTGCAGCACGTTAAGACCGAAATACACCAGGCGCTGTAACTCCTGTCGGCGGGTCTCATACATCCGATCGGTGTTGCTCGAGCCAAAGTACGAGAACAGCGCCAGGTAACCGATCAAGATCAAAAGCATCCCGATGGCGACCCGCGCATAGCTGCTGCCCAGTACGGCAAATCGATTTGAGCTCGATTGTGATTGCGTGCCCGGTTCCATCTGACTCACTCCATCCAAAAACAAAGACGCGAAGAACTGAACTTTGAAGCCTCAGTAGATCACAATTTTGGAGCAGAGCGGGCTCCCACACCTGCACTGCACCAAGCGCAGCGCGGTGCAAGTGTGCCCGCGTTCCGGCGGCGTGGGAGCCGCTACTGCGGACGCCGCCTCTGCCTGCAATCTGTGATCTACTGAGTCTCAGTGTCTTCGTGTCTCGACAATCTGCCTTACGATTAAGCGCATGATGAGCAGCTAACGAACCCGATTACTCAGTGGCCTCGATCGACACCAGGCCGATGCGCACCGCGTACAGTGCGGCCTGCGTGCGGCTGGGCACGCCGAGTTTGCTCAGGATGTTACTGACGTGCGTCTTCACCGTCTTTTCGCCGATCGTCAACGCCTGCGCGACCTCTTTGTTGGATTTGCCCTGCGCCAGCAGCCGCAGCACTTCGGTCTCGCGCTCGGTCAAGGTTTCAGGGCTTTCCGGCGCGCGAACTTCGCGCATCAAACGGGCCGCGGCTTTGGGCGACAGCTGCACTTGCCCGTTCGCGGCGGCTTTGATCGCCCGGCGTAACTCATCGGCCTGGGTATCTTTGAGCAGATAGCCGATCGCGCCCGCGCGCACCGCGCCGATCACCGACGAGTCTTCCAGCACGCTCGTCAGCGCAATGACTTCCGTGTCGGGCAGCTCGCGCCGAATGATGCCGATGGCCGTAATGCCGTCCATGACGGGCATGAGCAGATCCATCAACACCACATCGGGCTTTAGTTCATGCGCTTTTTTCAGCGCTTCCGCGCCATCGGCCGCTTCACCGATCACTTCCAGTTCCGGATCAAGGCTCAAGAACATGCGCAGGCCCTGCCGCACGACGCTGTGATCATCCACGATCAGAATTCGAATGGTCATTATCGCTTCACCTTTCAATCCCCTGGCGCATTGATTATAGCATGATCAGACTTACACGAATACCACGCATCACACGAATATTCAGAGCCGATGCCGTTACGATCACGAGATCAAACTCAACAGGACAATCAGGCCGAACACCGCAATGATCGATCCTGAAATACGATTGACCCAGCCCAAACCCGTCGTGGTGAACCGCGATCGAAAGATGCTGGTGAGCGCCACCAAAATCAACCACCACGCGCAAGAACCGGCAAACACACCGGCGATCAGTGCGATAGCCGATAGATAATCACCGGCCGCCGCGCCGGCCCCCAGGCCGGCAAAGATCGCCGCGAACGACAGGATTGTCATCGGATTGGTCATCGTTAAGAACAGGGTCGAGCCATACGCGCCCATGATTCCCCGCCCCCTGGTCGACGCGGCCGCTTCCGACGGCTTAGATCGAAACGTCCTGTAGCCAAGATAACACAAATACGTGCCGCCGATCAGCCGCAACCAGGACTGCTGCCCGATCAGAAAACTCGAAACCAGCGTCAGCCCCAGACCGGCCACCGATCCGTAGAACGCATCGGCCGTGGCCGCGCCGAGGCCGGACACGAAACCGAACGTGCGCCCTTCGGCCAGCGTGCGCCGAATGCACAACACCCCGATTGGCCCGACCGGCGCGGCAATCGAGAAGCCAATGAGCAGACCCCGCAACAAGAGATTGATATCCATGATCTGATTGTGACCTACTTCATAGACGGAGCGAACAAGTTCGGGTATTCTACCATTAGAATTCAGGAGCGAGGTAAATCATGATCGTCGCAATGCTGCTGGCTCATCTGGTGGGCGATTATCTACTGCAATGGGACGCTCTGGCGAACGCCAAGAGCAAGTCGATGAAGGGCGTGCTGGCCCACGGCTCGATCGTGCTGGCGGTGACACTGTTATTCGCGCTCGCCTTCGATCCGGGCTGGTGGCCGTGGGCTTTGTTCATCGGCGTCATACATACCCTCATCGATGCGATTCCGCTGCAACTTGTCCGGCACCTGCCTGCACAGCACGGGCTATTCGCGCTGGCGCGCCTCCTGATCGATCAACTGGCCCACTTCAGCATTATCGGCCTGGCACTGATCGGCTCAGGCTATGTCACCCTGCCCTCGTTGATCCCAAGTCTGATTTTGGCCCTGCACACGCAGCGTGGACTGGCCTTCGCCCTGGGTTACGCTTTCATCGCCATGCCGGCCTGGGTCTTGGTCGAATTCGCCGCTTATGGTTTGGTCAATGGTTCCGCGCCGGATTTCTCACACGCGCTGAAGAACAAGTACGTCGGCACACTGGAACGCGGCCTGATTGCCACCTTTGTGATCCTGGGCCAATTTGCGCTCATACCGCTGATCGCGTTGCCCCGCCTGGTCTTTGACAGCCCCAACATTATCGGCAGTCAACGTGCCGCCCTGTATCTGGCCGAGTGGTTGGCAAGTTTGACGCTGGCCGTTCTGATCGGGTTGGGGCTGAGCCGCCTGTGACACCCACGAAGTGGACACCCACGAAATCAGGAGCAATCGCCATGACGCTCACACTCAACCTGATCGATGAAACTGTTGCCAACCCGCGCCAGCAAAGGTACAATGGGAATCAGCACATGCTGCTCAAAACGGACGCTCGCGTGATCGCTCGGTTGGATTTTCTCAAACGTCTGCCACTGTTTGCCGATCTGCCGGATACTGAGGTTGCGGCGCTGTCCAGGGATTTCGTCGCGCATCAGTATCGGCAGGGCGAAGCGATTTTCTATCAGGGCGATCCCGGCCAGGCATTGTATCTTATCGAGTCGGGCCAGGTGCGCATCTACGTGCAAAACGAGACCGGACAAGAAACGTCGATCAACGTATGCAGCGCCGGGGACATTTTTGGCGAGATGGCGGTGATCGACGGCCTGCCGCGCTCGGCCAGCGCAGTGGCGATGGAGAATACGATTGTCTATTTCCTCAGCCGCGATCGTTTCCGCGAGCATTTACGCCGCTCACCGCAACTCGCGCTGAACTTCATGCGCGCACTCAGCGTGCGCGTGCGCTATTCCACCCGGCAACTGGGCAGTCTCGCCGTCCAGGACGTGCCGCAGCGGCTGGCTCGGAAGTTGCTGGAATTGGCACAGCAACATGGGCAGGTGGAAATCGAAGGTGTGCGCATCAGCCTGTCGCTCAATCAAAGCGATCTCGCCAGTTTGATCGGTGCGACACGCGAGAGCATCAATAAAACGCTCGGCCTGTTTCGACGCAATGGTTACCTCCACGTGGAGCAGAGCCACATCACCATTGTCGATCCGGATGCGCTGCGCGAGATCAGTTCGTAGATACAACGAAACCAGGTTTCGTTTTCACCACACGCCCGGCAACAGCCGATACTTCACTCGCTTCCGATAATCCTCGTAACCCGACAATCGCCGCATCAGAAATTGATCTTCCAGATTGGCCTTGAGCACATACGCGCCGATCGCGATTGCGGCAGCCAGTATCAGCCACCATGCTGGAAACATCAACACTGTGCCGAAGTACATCACGCAGGCCGATGTGTAAATCGGATGACGCACGAGGCCATACGGGCCGCGATCGACGATCTGATGTTCAGTCAACAACGTCGTCTCAGCCGTCCAGAATCGACCGAGGTAATGGCGGCAATAGAATGTACCCGCCATGCCGATCAATGCCAGCGCCGCGCCGAGTCCGATCAATCCATCGGGCATTGGATCGACCGGGGACCGCCTGAAGCAGGATCTGCAGCATCGTCACGCTGATGACGGGCATCATCAGTCCGATCGCCGCGATCAACCAACGATCGAGCGGCGGATGATCCAGCTGCATCGACCTGGCAAAATCAGCCGCAGCACGCCGACCCGCCTGCCAGTAGACACCGATCCAGAATAACCACGCAAGCAGAATCAACCAGCGTATGATCGAGACCATCGATCGCCTCCGCGCCAAAGTTTACGCGCAAACACGAAAATACTCAAAAACAGGCTGGTGATTATATACAAGTGCTCAAGTCGGCGTCGGCCATGCCCACTTGCCACCGGCAAGTGGTGGCCCGCCAGGCGCCGCCGACGATCCGCGAGGACGCGGATCGAGAGCG
>JADGQE010000332.1 GCA_017882055.1 Thermoflexales bacterium | reverse complement strand
CATTCGGTTATAATAACCGTGCTCAAATCACTTACTTCAAGGAGAATTCAGAATGTCGTTTTATGCCCGCAAGATTGTCTTAATCGCCGTGTGTCTGGCGATGCTGGTCACAGCCTGTTCCAGCGCCTCGCCCACAGCGACCCCGGCCGCACCGACTAACACTGCGCCGGCGACGGCCACGCCAACGAAAGCGCCGACTGCGACGCCGACGGTTTCGCCGACGCCGGTCCCCACAGCGACAAAGGTCCCCACGGCGACGCCGGTCCCCACGGCGACGAAAGTCCCGCCTACAGTGACCCCGACTGCAACTTCAACCCCGGCAGTTTCGCAAGGCGCAAGTTGTATTGTCGGCGCCTGGGAATTCGGCAATATGTCCGACTTCTTTGCAGCGATCTTGTCTAAGTCAGTCGGTCCAGTCGATTTTGTCGGACAAGAGGGTCGCATCATTTACACTTTCAGCCCGGATGGCAAAGCCAGCGTCAAAGCCGACAACTTCTCGATCAAGATGAAGTTGACAACCCAGGGACTGACCTTTAATCTCGCCGCCATCATTACGGGCGACGCGACGGCCGATTACGCGACCAGCGATCCGAACAAAGTCACCTTCAGCAACAACCAGGCCGGCAATTTGAAGCTCAGCACCACCCTGAACGGCGCGGAAATGGCCGCAGTTTCACCCGACGAAATACAGTCGGCCTTTGGCTTCTCAGCCGATCCCGAGCGCAACAACTTCACCTACGAATGTAGCGGCAACACATTAACCTACACACCGCCGGTAAAGGATTCCACGCCGCTTACCCTGACGCGCATCGCGCCGTAAAAATCAAGGTTGAAGGATGAAGAGCGGGCAGAATTTAACCTCCGCCTTCATCCTTCAGATTTCAGCCCTGTTTCTTGGCTTATGCAGATCAACCACACTATCCTCGAGCTGATTCAAGCCGACATCACCACGCTGGACGTCGACGCGATTGTCAATGCCGCCAACAATTCGCTGTTCGGCGGCGGCGGAGTCGATGGGGCGATCCATCGCGCGGCGGGGCCGCAATTGCTCGCCGAATGCCGCACGCTGGGCGGCTGCGAAACAGGCGCAGCGAAGATCACCCAGGGTTATCGCCTAAAAGCGCGGCATGTCATTCACACCGTTGGGCCGATCTATCGCGGCAGCCCGCACGATGCCGAGCTGCTGACTGCCGCCGTGCGTAACTCGCTGCGCCTGGCCGATGATCATCACCTGCGGTCGATCGCGTTTCCGGCCATTAGCACCGGTATCTACGGCTACCCGCTGGATCAAGCCGCGCACGTCCTCCTCTCGACCATCCTTGACTACTGCCAGTCTGATACGCAAATTGAGCGCGTGATCATGTGCCTGTTTGATCAGCGCGCACTGCGTGTATTCAATGCAGTGCTCGATCAACTGACACAATGACAAACTGATCGCGTGTGCACAGTCACCTCGTCACCTTGTCACCCTGTCACTGTGCCGGCATTTCGCTATGGTACAATAGCCCGCATTCCAACACTCATCACGGAGACAACATGCGTGTCTTAATCACCGGCGGCGCGGGCTTTCTCGGCTCGCATCTGTGCGATAAGTTCCTGGCCGAAGGCCACAGCGTCATCGTCATGGACAACCTGATCACCGGCAACACTCGCAACATCGAACACTTAGCCGGGCGTGACGACTTCCTGTTTATCAAACAGGATGTGACCAACTATATTTACATCGAAGGCGCGTTGGATGCCGTGCTGCACTTTGCCTCGCCCGCCAGCCCGATCGATTACCTCAACCTGCCCATTCAAACGCTCAAAGTCGGCGCGCTCGGCACGCACAAAGCTCTCGGCCTGGCCAAGGCCAAAGGCGCCAGGTTCTTAATCGCGTCGACCAGCGAAGTCTACGGCGATCCGCAGATCCATCCGCAGCCCGAAACATACTGGGGCCACGTCAATCCGATCGGTCCGCGCGGCGTTTACGACGAGGCCAAGCGCTTCGCGGAAGCGATGACCATGGCTTACTATCGTTATCACGGCGTCGACACGCGCATCGTCCGCATCTTCAATACTTACGGTCCGCGCATGCGCCTGGAAGATGGCCGCGTCGTGCCGAACTTCATTCCGCAAGCGCTGCGTGGGCAGCCGTTGACGGTGTACGGCGACGGCCAACAGACTCGATCGTTTTGCTATTGCTCGGACTTGATCGACGGCATCTATCGTTTGTTGCTGAGCGACGAGCACGAGCCGGTCAACATCGGCAACCCGACCGAACTAACGATCCTGGAATTCGCGCAGACGATCAATCGGCTGACGGGCAACCCGGCCGGCATCGTCTTCGAAAACAAGCGCATCGCCGACGATCCGCAGACCCGCCGGCCCGATATTACCAAAGCGCGCGTGCTGCTGGGTTGGGAACCGAAAGTTCCGCTTGAAGAAGGTCTGTCGAAAACGATCGGGTTTTTCCGCAATCGCATTTAGTTTCAAAGTCAACCGGTCGATGGGTCAATGAGTCAATTGGTTATTCGTCGCTCATTGCTTCATGTGCAATTCACGCCAATGATCATTGTCCTTGCGGCGATGATCATTGGCCCGTTTGCTATTGCTGTCCTGCCTCTCTCCATGGTCATCGGCGGCGCGATCGTTCTCGCCCTTTTGATCGGCACCTTCCTCGAACCGGGTATCGGCCTGATCGTTACGCTATCGGCCGGGCCGTGGGCCGCATGGATGAACACCTATTATCCGGGCCTGCTGCCGATCGACATCGGCCAAATCACGATCGCGTTGACGCTGGCGGCCTGGGGCCTGGGCGGACTGGCCCGGCGCACGTTCACTTTGCCCAAGTCGCCGCTGCTGATCCCATTGGTGATCTTCGTGGGATGGGCGGCAGTGACCATGTTGTGGGCGCCTGATTTAGCATTTGGATTGCCGGAAGTATTGAAGTGGATCGAGGTCGTGTTGATGCTGTTGTTCGCGCTCGATCTGGCGCAACGGCGCGGCTTCCAGTGGATCATCGTGGCCGTACTGATGACGATGACGCTGCAAGCCGGAGTGGGAATTTACGAAGCCCGTCTGCGTGGCACCGGCCCGCTTGGCTTCCGCTTGAGCGAAGGCGTCTATCGGGCGTATGGCACCTTTGAGCAGCCCAATCCATTTGCGGGCTTCATCGGGCTGGGGCTGCCGGTCGCGATTGCATTGATGACGTATTGCGTGTTGCGCATTCCGTTTTCGTTACGCACTACGCAGTACGCAAGACGCTTCCGGCACTTCGCGCAACTTGCAATCTATGGTATCATCGCGCTCTTGCTGGCCGCCGCGTTGTATCTCAGCTTCTCACGCGGAGCCTGGCTGGGCGCTGTCGCCGCCGTGGGCGCGATGATGGCCTTCGCTCCACGCCGATTGTGGATCGGGCTGGGACTGGTCGCCATCGCCGCCGCAATGCTAATCGGATTGTCCAATGCCGGACTGCTACCGTCAGCCATCAGCGAACGACTGGCCGATGCCGGAGATCTGTTTCAGTTCCGAGACGTGCGCGGCGCGCCCATTAACGATACCAACTACGCCTTGATCGAGCGGCAGGCGCACTGGCAAGCGGCGCTGAACATGATCACCGATCATCCCTGGACGGGCGTCGGTTTCAGCAACTATCAGCCCGTGTACGAGCAATATCGTTTGCTCAACTGGCCGATGCCCTTAGGCCACGCGCACAACATCTATCTCAATATCGCAGCCGAGACCGGTCTGCCCGGATTGGCCGCTTACTTGTTTTTGTGGGGAACGATTTTTGCCGTCACTTTCCAAACGATTCGATGGACGCACGGCCTCAACCGCGCGATCGCCATCGGCTTGATGGGCACGTGGGTACATCTTTCAGTGCACATGCTCGTCGATAATTTGTACGTCGACAATACGCATCTCATGATCGGCGCGCTGTTTGGCTTGCTCATCGCGCTGCGGCCCTTATCATCCAATGTCCACGCCCGCGAAGCGGGCAGCCTAACGTCCACGCCCGCACAGCGGGCAGTCTAACATCCAATCTTTATGAGCCATATTATTACCTTTGCCCGGCGCAACAAAAAAGAACTTAAACGCTTCATCAAATTCATGTTTGTCGGCGCGCTGGGTGCCGTCGTCGATTTCGGCGTACTGAACCTGCTGGCGCACGGTCTCGATTTCGATCTACGTGTCGCTGGCACGATCTCGTTCACGATGGCCGTTACGCAAAACTTCCTGTGGAACCGCTACTGGACTTATCCCGAATCGAAAGCACATCCGTTCCTGAACCAGTACCTTCAATTCTTCGTCATCAACGCAATGGTCTTGCTCATCCGGCTGCCGATTCTGACATTTCTGCCGTCGCCGTTTAAGACCATTGTCGATGCGATTTTGCACACGCCGCCGGATACGACTGAAGTGCTGGCCAACAACGCTGCTTTGGCCGTCGCCGTGGCAATTGCCATGTTCTGGAACTTCTTCGTCAACCGGCTGGTAACCTACCGGCACATCAAAGTAGGGCAATAAAACGGAACACGTCAACAAGTATTGCGTAAAGACGCCATGTCACGACTCATTACTCTCGCCAGGACCAACCGCAAAGAGTTCAAACGTTTCGCCAAGTTCCTGGGCGTCGGTATCACCGGCTTCAT
>JADGQE010000331.1 GCA_017882055.1 Thermoflexales bacterium | reverse complement strand
CTCTCAGGCTTTGTCCGGTTCGCCTTACGTCCCGGATTTCGTCACCGTACTGGCTGAATAGTTACTCGAAAAGTTACTGCGGCTCGTCGTCGATCGCGGCGCGTCTGATCTGCATCTCAAGGCGGGTCGCCCGCCGGTGCTCCGCATCCACGGCCAGCTCATCGAGCAAACCGACTGGCCGAAGATGGAACCTTCGACCTTGCATGAGGCACTGATGACGTTGACAGGGGATGATCAACGTGTGGCTTTGGAACGCGACCTGGAACTCGACTGGGCGTATGAATTACGCGGCGTGGCGCGTTTCCGTGTCAACGCAGGTTATCAGTTGGGCAGCCTGTACTTCACGCTCCGCAACATTCGCATGCAAGTGCCCACGTTGAGCGAACTGGGTCTGCCGGCTGTGTGCTCGCGCTTAGCCTCGGCGTCACGCGGACTGGTGCTGGTCACCGGCCCGACCGGCTGCGGCAAATCGACGACGTTAGCGGCGATGATCAATCATATCAACATGTCGGTCTATCGCCGCATCGTGACGGTTGAAGACCCGGTCGAGTATGTGTTTACGGATCACAGCAGCGTGATCACCCAGCGCGAAGTGGGCCGCGATGCACGTTCGTTTGCGTCGGCGCTGAAGCACGCGCTGCGCCAGGATCCGGACGTAATCATGGTCGGCGAGATGAGCGATCTGGAAACGATTGCCGCGACGCTGACGGCCGCCGAGACCGGCCACCTGGTGCTGGCGACGCTGCACACGCCCAGCGCGCCGGAAGCGATCGATCGCATCGTCGATGTGTTCCCGCCGCATCAACAGGCGCAGGTCCGTGTGCAGTTGGGAATGACGCTCGGCGGCGTGATCACGCAGCGACTGGTGCTGCGCGCCGATGGCAATGGCCACACGGCCGCCTGCGAAATCATGACCGGCACACCGGCGATTCGTAACCTCATTCGCGAGAACAAAACGCCGCAGATGCTCAACGTCATCGAGACCGGCAGCGAGCATGGCATGCAGACGATGGATCAATTCCTGCGCGATCTGTACCGTGATCAGGCCATCACCCTTGACGAAGCCCTCGCCAATGCGGCTGACCCGGAGAACTTGAAGCGCTTGATGGGCAAGTAGTGTAGTCAGAGTACAGCTGAAAAGGCTCTCTAACCGCGTCCATGCGGTGGACCGGAATAAATGCCCGCGCGGGCGCGGGCCGCGAGCACAAGGCCGCATGGCTTACGACCATCCGGCATCGCAGGTTGAGCAGGGCCATCCTTGCGAGGGCTGCCTTCATAGAGAGTCGCTTAATACTGAAACCCTCGCAAGGTTTGGATCGTCGCCGCAAATTTGACTCTGCCCAATGCCATGCTATGATCCGGGCATATTAGACGACCAGATGTGCAGCACTAAAATGTAGAGCGTCAATTTTGTCGTCGACTAAGAGTTGGGCGGGCTTTGCGCAATTTGTAGTTTCATATGACGTGTCCGACAAAGTGCGGTAGAATGTGGATAGCGTATTACGACATCCTGATCGATGGAGAACTACATGGAAACCGTCACCATCTCCCCCAAGTTCCAAGTCGTGATCCCACGCGTCGTGCGTGAATCACTCGGCATCAAACCCGGTCAAAAAATCCAAGTCATTTTGTATGACAATCGGATTGAGTTAGTGCCCGTCAAGCCCACCAAGAAGATGCGAGGCTTTCTCAAAGGGATTGATACCACGGTTCCGCGTGAGGCGGATCGACTATGAAGGTAGTCGATTCATCGGGCTGGCTGGAATACTTCGCCGACGAGTCGAATGCTGATTTCTTTGCACCCGCCATTGAAAACGCCGCCGACTTGGGGGTGCCCTGCATCAGCATCTACGAAGTGTTCAAGCGTATTCATCAACAACGTGGCGAAGACGCGGCACTTCGCGCGATTTCGGTGATGCTGCAAGGGCTAACGGCTAATCTCGATACCGCCTTGGCTCTGAATGCAGCGAAGATTTCTATCAACTTGAAACTCCCGATGGCCGATAGCATCATGTTGGCCACGGCTCGCGCTTATGAAGCGACATTGTGGACGCAAGACGCGCACTTCAAAGACATCGCAGAAGTTCGGTACATTGAGAAACAGTAAAGGTTTCCAGATAGGCCCGCCCAACAACGGCCTACCGCCAACCCCGGCCTAAAGCATGCGAGGGCAGGCGTGCCCTGCTGCGCGAATGGAGCGTCATCTTCAACGATTGAGGTTGCAGTAAAGAGTCTACACCTCTTCCTCTCCGCCGCGAATTTGACTCTGCCCACTGACGTGCTATGATCCCGGCATATTAGACGACAAGATGTGCAGCACTAAAAGATAGAGCGTCAGTTTTGTCGTCTACCCAGAGTTGGGCGGGCCTCCATCCGTTAGGGGTCTAGAGCAAACACGTGAACGATTCGCCGTGCGCCTCATGTCACGAGGTCACAATTCAGTCTAACAGGAGCCAGGTGTGAAATCCCAGTGGATGACCTACCGTAGCAAAAGGCTGCTCTACATCGACCTGTCGAACTTCCGCGAAAACATCAAAGGATTTGAAGCGGAACTCACTGAAACCGTGGCCACCCTTGGGCCGGAGATGTATACGCAACCCCCACACTCCGTGTTGGTCCTGGTGGATCTCAGAAACACCCAGATCACCCAACAGGCGCTGCAAATCCTATCCGGGATCATCACCGACACGCGACAGTATGTGTTGCGCACAGCCGTGGTGGGGATGACGGGTATTCGAAAGATATCTCTGGATTTCTTCTCGCGCCTGGCAGGCTCCGCGACGGGATCGTTTGATGAACCGGAAGCGGCCAGGCAATGGCTGGTGGAGACCGACTAACGCATTTGGTCTGTCTGACGTCCGCCCAACCCGTCGCCAGGAGAACAAAAAGCCCCATGGATAATGTCCATTGGGCTTCTTTGCTGGGTGCCTGACGGGGGTCGAACCCGCAACAACTGGATCCACAGTCCAGTACTCTACCATTGAGCTACAGGCACCGTATCCTGTTACGCCTTCATTTTACCACGGGCGCAATCAATGATCAATGACCGCTGACCGCCGAATGCTGATTGTGATTGCTGAATGCTGACCACTGCCTACTGACCACTGACCACTGCCCTCACCACATTCACCAATTGATCCTGCCCCACCACCTGCTGCTGGCCCGATCGCAAGTCGCGCACCGTCGCTTTGCCCGCTGCGGCTTCATCCGGCCCGATGATGATCACCACCGGGATCGATTGCGTGTTGGCATACTTCAGCTGCCGATCGAGTTTGGCGGCTTCGGGAAACAACTCGGTGTTGAGGCCGGCCGAACGGAGTGTGGCGGCGATGCGGGCCGACGTGCCGATCAGCGTCGCGTCGAAGATCGTCACCAGCGCTTCGGTCGGAATGGGTCGCAGGGCAGGGCGCAGTCCGTATTCTTCCAACACCAGACCGATCACCACATCGCCCATCGCAAAGCCCATGCCGCCCAGCGGCTCACCACCGACGTCGGCCACGAGATTATCGTAGCGGCCGCCGCCACAGATCGCACGGAAGCTGCCGCTGCACTCGCGCGCTTCGAAGACTACGCCGGTGTAGTAGGCCAGTCCGCGAATGATCGCCGGATCGAATTCGACGTAGTCGCTCACCCCCAAATCGTTGATGGCGTTGAAGAACGCGGTCAGTTCGCTTGACTGCTGCCACAAGTCGCGATTATTCAGCAGGCCGCTCAACTGATCGATCTGCGCCGCGCTCAAGCCGATGTCGTCGCGGCCATAGGCGCGCCACTTGTCCGTTGGCAGTTTGTCGAGCTTGTCGATCAACTTGTAGATGCCATCGATCTTATCCGTCTCCAGGCCGAGCGCCTTGATCTGCGCCTCCATCAACTTGCGATTGTTGACCTTGATCACGACCTGCGCCGCCGACAGCCCGACCGATCGAAAGAACTCCACCAGCACGGCGACCAGTTCCGCGTCGGCATAGGCTGAGTCGACGCCGAGCAGATCGATGTTCCATTGAAAGAACTCGCGGGTGCGGCCTTTCTGCGGACGCTCGTAGCGCCAGAACGGTCCGAACGACCACCAGCGAATGGGCTTGGGCAGTTCGCGCTGCTTCTGTGCCACCATGCGAGCGAGGCTGGGCGTCAGTTCGGGGCGCAGCGTAATCGTATCGCCGCCGCGATCGGTGAAGACGAACGATTGCTCCTTCACCAGTTCTTCGCCGCTCTTGGCCGCGTACAGTTCGAGTGTTTCCAGCATCGGTGCTTCGTATTCCTGATAACCGAATCTCTGCGAAGCGGCTCGCATCTTGCCATACAACCACGTCCGAAAGGCCATCTCGGCGGGATAAAAGTCACGTGTGCCCTTGATGGGGCGAATCGTCGGTTTCATGTTCTACCTCATTCTCCCCCTCCCCTGTCTCGCGGTTTGTGCGGGACGGGGGAGGGGTTTGGGGGTGGGGGTTCGCTTACAACAAAAAAGCGCGGCTGATTGAGCCACGCCTTTACACCATCGATCTCGCTTGCTACTCAGACGCGACCCAAACACGACCAGCGCACAGAGTGCGCGTGAGCATGATGCAATCGGGCCGAAGTAATCTGAGCGTTCATAATGGTGGCATTATACCAATCGGATGTGGAGTTGTCAATTACCCCGACGCCGAC